>JABCZW010000114.1 GCA_013289475.1 Bacteroidota bacterium | reverse complement strand
CAACTGTCGAAGGCAGCAATGCAATAACTTTGTGATGCTGTTCCTGCGGAACCTTTGGTATAATTAAAATTCGTGTTATTTATCCCCCAAACGGTATCTATAATATCCCAAGTCCCTTTAGTACTATTATACTGGTAAACATAATATCCTACTACATTAGTAGAGCTACTGGGATACCATGAAATTTCAATATTGCCGTTTGAAGCCACACTTACTGTATCGAGAATAGGAGTAGCAGGTTTTATAATATCAACAAATGTACCTCCTGCTCTATTTGAAACAGATTGACATCCGGAAGCATCATCAGTAATAATTTCGTAGTTCAGGTTTGCCCTGCATAAAGTTATTGTATCATAATAACTCATTGAAGAATTAAATGATTGCACAGAATCGAGCAAAGTCCATACAAAATTATTTTCACGGTATATTTTATACCAACCATTAAAACCGGATAGACTCGGAACATGCATTGAATTCCATCTTAATAAAGCCACACCACCCAGATTTGTTACACTCAAAAAAATACTCTCCAACGTATCGCCATATCCTGACAAGCCCTTTTTAGAATCTGTTAGCCCATAAAAGTATACGGGTGAAGCGTTAGCATTAATACCACTCACATAAATAGAATTTACATTATCAAAAAAAACACTCCCTGCAGGTGTATAACCTGAAGTAGCATTATTAGAGCTATAAATATTGTACGAAATGAAGGTATTATTGGTATCGTTAGGTATTGCCCAAGTAACAACAGCATTACCTGCTGAATCAATAGCTATGCAATGAATTGTAGGTGCACTTACCTGGGCATCAACAGAAAAACTACTTGCCATTAATGCGATAATGCCAAGAAACGCAATTATTATATGTTTGCCTTTATACAATAGTATAGGTATAATCTACAAATTTAAGAAAATAACTTAAGGTTCTGCTATTGTTAACGCATAAATAACAGGAATATTGCCCTATATTTCCTCTTGTTCAAGAGTTATTGGCACCATATTCCTTAACAGTATCTATAAAGCATTTAACATGGTCAACAGGGGTATCGGGATAAACACCATGGCCAAGGTTAGCTATATAGTTTTGTGTTCCAAATGCCTTGATCATGGCTTGGGTAGCCTTTTTTATGGAATTTGTGTCAGAATAGAGCATACAAGGGTCCATATTGCCCTGTAAAGTCTTGTTTCTGAAGGTTTTCCTGGCTTCGGCAGGGTTAATTGCCCAATCTAAGCCAATTACCCTGCAATTCAATTTTGCCAACTGCTCGCTTGCAAAATATGCCCCTTTGGGGAAAGCAGTAACAGGTACCATTTTGCTTAATTCGTCAACAATCCGGGCTATGTATTGGAGCGAAAACTCATTATATGTATCATACCCTAATATACCGCCCCAGGAATCAAATATCTGTACCAGATCGGCTCCGGCATTAACCTGATCTTTTAAATAAGCAATAGTAGTTTCCGTAATTTTTTCAAGCAGGCTATGTGCCATTTTAGGTTCACTAAAAATCATTCTTTTGGCAACCGAAAAAGTCTTTGAGCCACTACCTTCGGTCATATAGGCAAAAATGGTCCATGGGCTGCCGGCAAAACCCAATAATGGAAGTTTATTACCTAATTCTCTCTTAGTAAGCTTTAAGGCATTTACCACATAATCCCAATTTTCAGTGGTTCCTCTTCTAAGTGCATCTATATCCTTAGCCGTTTTTATAGTTTTCTCAAAATGAGGTCCCTTGCTTTCAAGCATCTGGTATGGTAAGCCCATGGCCTCGGGTATTACTAAAATATCAGAGAAAATAATCGCAGCATCTACTCCTAATACATTTACAGGCTCCAGCGTTACTTCGCAAGCCAGTTCCGGGGTTTTTACCAGTTCGGTAAAATCTTTTACCGATGCGCGAACCTTACGGTAACCGGGCAATATACGGCCTGCCTGGCGCATAACCCAGACCGGCACCCTTGATGTTTCTTCTCCCCGTGCTGCTTTTAAAAGTAAATCGTTGCGCATAATTTTCCCTTTACAAAATGAGTGACAAACTTATCTATTTTATAGAAACTAATACTTTCTGTACTGCGTATAAAAGCGTAATTTTGCAAAACAATTCGATTATACTTTTATTACGATATGGAAGCCGCAGCACCGACTACGCCGATAATTAATGTAGAGCAAGAGAAGAAAGAAATACTTAACCGTTACAGGGGGTTATTACGTTCATCACGCCGCAAGTTCGACGATGACGATAAGAAAATGATCCGCAAGGCCTTTAACGTAGCAGTTGAAGCGCACAAAGAGGCCCGCCGCAAATCGGGTGAGCCTTATATATACCACCCTATTGCCGTTGCCCGTATAGTAGCCGAAGAAATTGGCCTTGGAGCTACTGCGATTGTCTGTGCTTTACTGCATGATGTGGTGGAAGACACTGACATTACTCTGAAGGATATTGAGGGAATGTTCGGTAAAAAAGTAGCCTCTATCATTGACGGGCTAACCAAAATATCAGGAGTATTTGATGCCTCCTC
>JABCZW010000113.1:2210-2762 GCA_013289475.1 Bacteroidota bacterium | reverse complement strand
GGCACATAGTATTGCAGCGCAAGGTGGTATCAATGCCGCTAAGAATTATCAAAATGATGGTGATTCTGTTTTCCGTTTATTTTATGATACGGTTAAAGGTGGCGATTACCGTGCAAGGGAAGCGAACGTTCATCGTTTGGCAGAAGTGAGCGCTTCTATCATCGACCAATGTGTGGCGCAGGGTGTACCGTTTGCAAGGGAATACGGCGGTATGCTGAGCAACAGAAGTTTTGGTGGAACACAGGTACAGCGTACGTTTTACGCTGCCGGACAAACAGGGCAACAATTATTATTAGGTGCTTACAGTGCGATAGAAAGACAAGTGGCGTTGGGCAATGTAACACAATATAGCCGTCATGAGATGTTGGATGTGGTAACGATTGATGGCAAGGCAAGAGGTATTATTGTCCGCAATTTAATTACCGGGGAATTAGAACGCCATTTCGGTCATGCGGTATTATTATGTACTGGCGGTTATGGCAATGTGTTTTATTTATCGACCAATGCAATGGGCAGCAATGTTACCGCTGCATGGAAGGCGCATAAGAAAGG
>JABCZW010000113.1:0-2200 GCA_013289475.1 Bacteroidota bacterium | reverse complement strand
CTTATTTTGGAAACCCTTGCTTTACGCAGATTCACCCAACCTGTATTCCTGTTACCGGCGACCATCAAAGTAAATTAACCTTGATGTCGGAGTCGTTGCGTAATGACGGACGTATCTGGGTACCGAAACAAAAAGGCGATAATAGAAAAGCTGTAGATATTTCTGAAGAAGAAAGAGATTATTACTTGGAAAGAAGGTATCCGGCTTTCGGAAACCTAGTGCCACGTGATGTTGCATCGAGAGCGGCGAAAGAAAGATGTGATGAAGGATATGGTGTAGGTACAACCAAGCTAGCAGTATATCTTGACTTTGCTGATGCGATTAAAAGATACGTTAAAGTTGAAGCCGGTATTAAAGGCGACCATAATGCAAGCGAAGCAGCAATCATACAATTAGGTAAAGATGTAGTGAAGGAAAAGTATGGCAACCTGTTTGATATGTATGCAAAAATCACCGGTGAAAACCCGTATGAAATGCCGATGAGGATTTATCCTGCCGTGCATTATACCATGGGTGGATTATGGGTAGATTATGAATTGCAAACAACTGTTCCTGGCTTATACGCTTTAGGCGAAGCAAACTTTAGCGACCATGGTGCAAACCGTTTGGGAGCTTCTGCTTTAATGCAGGGATTGGCTGATGGTTACTTTGTTATTCCTTATACATTGGGTAATTATCTGGCAGATGAAATCCGCACAGGCAATATTTCTACTTCTCACCCTGCTTTTGAAGAAACTGAAAATGCAGTGCGTGAAAGGATTAATACCTTAATGAACATTAAGGGAAATCAAACCGTAGAAAGTTTCCACAAACGCTTAGGCAAAATTATGTGGGACAAATGCGGCATGGCTCGTAACGAACAGGGCTTGAAAGAAGCAATTGTAGAAATACAACAACTGCGTAGGGAGTTTTGGAGCGATGTAAAAATCCCCGGAGATATAAATGAGATGAACCCTGAGTTGGATAAAGCCGGGCGTGTGGCTGATTTTATTGAGTTGGGTGAATTGATGTGTAAAGATGCATTGAACCGTAGAGAGAGCTGTGGCGGGCATTTCCGTGAGGAAAGCCAGACAGAAGACGGCGAAGCAAAACGTGACGATGACAACTTTAGCTACGTAGCTGCATGGGAATATAAGGCTGAAGAAAACTGGGAATTACATAAAGAAGCATTGAACTTTGAAATTGTAAAACCTACGCAACGTAGTTATAAATAGAATGAAAGTAAGTGGTTTCACCTTTATAAAAAACGCCATAAAGTACGATTACCCGGTAGTAGAAGCCATCACTTCGGTACTGCCAATGGTGGATGAGTTTATTGTTTGTTTGGGTGATTCGGAAGATGCAACGAATGATTTGATTGCATCGATTGGTTCGGATAAAATAAAAACGATTCATTCTGTTTGGGACAATAGTTTGAGGGAAGGCGGCAAAGTGTTGGCCATAGAAACAGATAAAGCATTGCAGGCAACTGCGGCAGATTCAGATTGGCTCTTTTACATACAGGCAGATGAAGTGGTGCATGAAAAATACCATGCCAATATTATTAATGCCATGCGTCAATATAAGGATGACAAAAAAGTGGATGGTTTATTATTCAACTACACCCATTTTTATGGCAGCTACAAATATATCGGCGATGGCAGAAGCTGGTACACCCACGAAATAAGAGTGATCCGGAATAATAAGAAGATCCGCTCCTATCGGGACGCACAGGGCTTTCGCTTTGATGATAACACAAAGTTGAGAGTGAAAAAGATTGATGCGTCGATTTATCATTATGGCTGGGTTAAAAACCCATTGACAATGTTTGAAAAAGTGATGAATTCAGGCAAACTGTATCATACGGATGATACGATACATACCCTGGAAACAGCGATAAAGACAAAAGACAATCAATTTGATTATGCAAGAGTGGATACGGTAAAGTTGTTTGCTGGTACACATCCGGCAATAATGAAAGAAAGAGTAGCGAAGGAAAACTGGACTGTTGAAATTGATACGAATAAGAAGAAATTTAAAAATGCCAAATATGCCTTTTTGTATTTTTTAAATAAACAATTTGGATGGCGGCCTTTTGAATACAGGAATTATATAAAGATTTAGCAATAAAGCAATTTATTATATGGAGCATTATAATATGAATTTGACGTTGCAGGTTTGGCGTCAGAAGAACAGCAAACAAACAGGGAATTTTGATACA
>JABCZW010000112.1:1816-2766 GCA_013289475.1 Bacteroidota bacterium | reverse complement strand
TGCATTAGGTAATGGAGTGGTATTCTCTCAATTAAAACCCTCAAATGAGGAATCAGAACAGCTTTTGGCTTACTGGAAAGTAGCAGGACAGAATGTTCAGAAAAAGCTTGGTTTAAGCCAGCATGATTTCAAGATTTTTTCTGCTTTCTATAAGCAAAAGGCCGACTCTCAGCGTGTAGTATTTCTGAAGAAAATTAAATCAGGAACAATAACTACGGCTAATATAAAAGAGTATGTAGCATTTATGGAATCACAAGATATGTTCTACTACAAACAGTTCGAGCAGATCAAGAAAGATTATCCTTCCTCAGTATCGGAATACTCTTTAAACAGGGAGGCTAAACCGTTAAACACATGTAACCCCGGTTGTACCAATATTGATTTCGAAAATGGTACCCTTTCCGGCTGGAATGCATATTATGCAACCAATAGCTCTAACTCAGGATTTAATATTACAGGTATAACGGGTGGTGCATGTGCTGCTTTGCCTGCAGCAGCTAATGACCCGGCTACCAATCTTTCGGGTGCACCAACCGATTACCAGGTTGAAATAATGACAGGTGGGAATGACCCGCTGGCTCCTGTGGTACCTATGGTTTCTCCATTTGGAGGAAAATATTCTGTAAGGGTTGGTGACAGTACAAACCCTAACCAGGGGGTTGCCATACTTAACCAGACATTTATGGTCACTGCTGCTAATACAAACTTTACCTATCAATATGCTGTGTTTCTCGAAAATCCAGGCCACCCATATTATGAGCAACCTTTTTTCAATGTAGCATTGCTCGATTCAAAGGGTGATACTATACCGCATTGTGGAGAGTATAATGTTGTCTCCGGAACCGGTAACGCCGGGTTTAAGGGTGTATTCTATTCACCCGATTTTGATACCGTTTATTATAAGAATTGGACCGTGGTATTTGCTTCATTAAAGGCATATATTGGGCAAT
>JABCZW010000112.1:0-1806 GCA_013289475.1 Bacteroidota bacterium | reverse complement strand
ACTCTCCACAATGCGGTATAGTATCACCCTTTGAATCGAGCAATGCTACATTGAAAAAAGGTTGCTCATAATATGGGCAATGCGTTACAATACAGTTTGAAGCTGTTGATTGTGCTTTAGGCGGCCACTTTGGATACGCTTATGTTGATGCTTCTTGTAGCCCGCTTGGACTTATTTCATCTTCGCCTGCATTATGCGGACAAAAAACCATTTCTCTTACAGCTCCTCCCGGTGGAACCAGTTATTTATGGACCGGCCCGACAAATGGTATAGTAGGTTCAGACAGTACCCAAGCTATTAATATTGACAGTGCTTGGTAAATAAGGCCATTGCTTTATCAGGGCTTTGGTTAGGAACCAGGCGCATTGATATTTTGGCATATGCCTTTGATGCAATTACAGTTTTAGAACCTTCTCCTGTATAGCCTCCCCAAATTCCATTCACATCTAATGTCGGGCGAATAGAAGCCCGTTCCGAGGTTGTATATCCCTTTTCACCCACTACATCCTTAATATCAAGGTCCTTTTTATATTCCTTCAAACTAAATGGTGCTTTGGCAAGTTCTTTACGGTCCTTATCAGAAACCTTTGCAACATCCTTATAAAAACCGGGTATAGTAATACGTCCGTCCTTATCTTTAAGCGAACTTATCATATCGCATAAAATGTTGATAGGGTTTGGCACTGCTCCTCCATAAACTCCCGAGTGCAAATCGCGGTTAGGGCCTGTAACCTCTACCTGCACATAACTAAGCCCCCTTAAACCTACCGATATAGACGGTATATCATTGGCAATAATATCAGTATCAGAAATGAGTATGATATCCGCCGCTAATTTTCTCCCGTCCAGTTATTCTGGTAATTCTGCGAATAATAGATCTTTTGTCCCCAGCGGTTATAAATTTGAAGATTGGTGTTTGGGTATTTTTCGAGGTTTAGAATGAAGAAATTCGAGTTTTTGTCGCCCGAGCCCGGTGTAAATATATTGGGTACCTGCACGTCGCATGCGCCAACATTAATAATTAACGAATCGCGGTCGTATGTACATGGACCGTTTACCACAATACCTACTTCTTTCGGGCCTGAAGTACCCCAGTCAACTATATATGGGCCATTTCTACTACCCGACTCTATATTGGCATTGCCGCCAAATGACCAGGTAAATGTGTGGCTCGGATTATTATCGGGAAATGAAATGGTTACTTTATCGTTAGGGCAAATAGAATCGAGCGGCACCGCTGTAATGTTAAGCGGGTTTGTTCCACCTCTGAAACTGCGCCCGCCTAAAAATACTCCCGAATCATAAAACGGGTCGCCCGCATCAGCAATCGCAATTTTAATATGGTATACTTGCCCGCATTGAACAGGCGATTCGGCCTTTATAACAGTTGTAAACCCACCATATCCAATAGTTGTTCCACTTGTATTATCTACATAATATTTTGAATTGCTGTTGCAGCACCCGCCGCCGCATTTGCTGGCCACTGTACAATTACCATTTACTGTGTTTATTGATATAGGTATGCCGGTTCCCGGCACCAATGCTATGTTTTTAGCTCCTACAATTCCGGGGCCGCTTATAAAAAAAGCAAAAATATCGTTTCTTTTACAACATGTAAAAGCCGGGTATTCCTCTGACCCGAAAGCAAAATCAAAGCTAACGGTATCGGAGTAAGGAACAAAATCAAACTCCAGTATCGCTGCGTCAAATGTCGAATCGCCGCTAATGGCAGTAAGAACAGAATCGCCTGGCAGGCCGTTATTAATTCCCCGGTCGGTTGGGTTATATGCCCCGGCAGCTATCTCA
>JABCZW010000111.1 GCA_013289475.1 Bacteroidota bacterium | reverse complement strand
AAACGCTACGCAACTCTTTGTAATTCATGAAGGAGCCAAGGTGTGGATAGTAAAATCGGAAGGCATATGGACCGAAGTAAAAGTTGCCAATGGCAACCAGGGCTGGATGCACACTTCCGATATAGCACCTATTTAAAATCAGTAAGCTAAATAATTCTTAGCTTTATACCCTAAAGCATTGTGTTGTTATGGGTTCTTCAATTCTATTTTTAATAATTGGTATAGCTGCCGGCATAGCCATTGGATATTTCTTCCTGAAGTCAGCAGTTTTAAAAGACAGCCTGCCTAAAAGCGATATTGACCAACGGTATATTTTAAAAGAAATTTATAACGAAACGGGAGATAGGTTAAAAAGGACGGAAGAAGACCTTGAAGCTGCCGGGCGAAGAGTTAAATTACCCGACATTAAATAACCCACTATTGATAATAGCCCTGCAAAAAGAAATATGATACATAAAATACCCCAACCTCTTTCCGAAAAGATATCTACAAAGCTATGCAGCCAGTTAGTCAGGAAGAGGGATGAATCGGGAGTTATTTTATCAACTGTTTTAAGGTTAGCCAGTTGCAGGTTGAATTGTATATCAGCATCAGAAGGATTAAGTTTCTTCGCTTTTTCGTAATTCAATATCGCTTTTGCATAATCGGCTTTACGGTAATAGCAATTGCCAAGGTTGTAATATACCTGCGCCGATTCGTAACCGCTGCTAATAAAGTTATTGTATTGTGTAATAGCTTTATCGTAATTGCCCTTTGCATAGGATCCGTTACCACTATCAATAATAACATAAGGGGCTGTTGCCTTTACATTAAAGCATAGCGCAAGAGCACAAAGTACCATCAATATATTAGCGCGCAATTTCATCTTCGAGTTTTGTAATAAGTTTTACTGCCGATTCATATACTTCATTCAGGTTTCCGGTTACGGAAGCAGGTGCATAACGGGCAAATTCACAGTTGTCTAAAACAGTTGATAGTTGTTGTAATGTTTCAGCACCTACACTTTTTTCAGTTAACTTATTGGTAATCGTTTCTCGTGAAAGGTCGGCAATTGGTATGGTGAATTTATCACTCAAATAACTATTTAGTGCAGTATGCAACTCATCATAAAATTTTTCTTTGTTGTTCGATAGAATAAAACTGTTGGCAGTTTTAAGTCTTTTCTTTGCCATGCGGGTTGCGCCACGCTGTTTTAAACCTATGGCGTCTTTGTGCAGCTCTATATATCTTCTTCTGGCAAAAAGGAACCCTATAAAAGCTAATAGGGGAGATAATATTCCGGCTAAAAAAGGAACTGAGTAAAGGAAATAATCATCAGATTGGTAAGCTGATAAATGCCCTGTATGAATATAACGTATATCACTGCTAAGGACTTTTATATCTTCTTTATTTACCGGCGCATTCATGGTAACTGCCGAACTGTTATTATCTCCTTTCGCAACATCAAGTTCAATTTGCGGGATGTTAAGAGTGACAAATGATTTTTTTGAAGGATCGAAATAAGTAAAGTTAACCGGTGGAATACTGAATTTGCCCTGGTGGCGGGGTATTACCACATAGTTGAAAATACGCGAGCCGCTAACACCTGAAGCCGTAATATTTAAATGATCTGTTAGTTTAGGGTCATAATGGTCAAAGTCAGGTGGGAATTGCAAGGGTAGGGTATCAATAAGTTTCAGGTTCCCGTTACCTGAAATAGTCAGAGAGAGATTAACAGCTTCATTGGCTTTAACTGTTTTCTTATCTATGTCCCATTTTAAGCTGAATTGCCCTACTGCTCCCGAATAATTCTTTTCTGTTTTCGGTAAGGGCATTACTTCAATTGTGAAAGGCGCAGTTTTAGTATAGCAAGATACATCCTGGGGAGTGTATACCTGCATGCCAAAAAAGGATGATTGTACCTGTTGTTCCACAATAAAAGTTGTTTTGCACTCGCCGATCTTCAGACTCCCTGCATGTTGCGGGAATAAAATATTTTGCGGATATGATTCAACTAAATATGAAATTCCATCTACAGTTTCAGTTGTCTTGGCTGCTACAACCTGTGCCCTTGGTATATCTTCCTTATAAAATCCGATATAATCAGGAGGGTCCATCCGACCATCGGCGAATTCTATTCTGTGATAAACTTTCAGGGTTACTGTTAATTCTTCACCAACAAAGACTTTTGTTTTACTTGGCACTAATCTTGTGAAAAGATATTTTTTATCAATTGGAGGCGGCTCTTTAGAGGCCTGCGTATTTCCAGGTTGCGCAGCAGTGGCTTGTGGTGTTGTTTTTGGCGCAGTTCCTTTTACAACTTTAACGGTAACCGGGTTTGATGCCAGTTTTTTATTTCCAACTGTTATTGAGGCCGGGTTTATAGTAAAAGTCCCTTCTTTTTTTGGGATAAGTATGTATAAATAGGTAGAAGATCTTGTATTTACCCCGGTTGCAGAATTGAAACTATAACTGGAAGATTGACTTGCATCCACAACCTGGAAGTCATCAAATGAAGGAGGAACGAAATTGCTGCCATTGCCTTCTACAGTAAATTCAAGTTCAAATTTTTCACTAAGCCCTACAGTTGATCTTGAAACAGAAGCCGTAAAATTTTGAGCACGCACGTTTAAGCAACTTGCCAGTCCAAGCCCAAAAAGTAGAATATATAGTATTCTCTTAGCCTTCATTACTTACCAGTTCTTTTCAATTTGTTTTTGCCCAATTGCTTTTTTCTTCTGCAATTTATTTTGGGTATTCTTCTCGTCATTGTTAAGGGCGTCCAGCATACGTTGTGCATCCTGTTTTGATATTTTATCATTCTGCTGTTGCTGCTGATCCTTATTTTGTTTGTCTTTATTGTCTTTATCCTTATTCTCCTGAGGCTTTTGTTTTTGCTGGTCTTTCTGGTCCTGCTTTTTTTGTTGTTGC
>JABCZW010000110.1 GCA_013289475.1 Bacteroidota bacterium | reverse complement strand
CATGGTGTGTTCCAGAACATATTAAAAATGGATGGTGAGATAATTGTAGACTCAGAACCTACCATTGGTTACATACACCGTGCATTTGAAAAGCTTGCTGAAAGAAGACCCTATAACCAGATAACTCCTATAACAGACCGACTTAACTACTGCTCATCACCCATAAATAATATGGGTTGGCACATGACGGTAGAAAAGCTTATAGACGTTGAACTTCCAAAACGTGTGCAATACATGCGCATTATTATCATGGAACTTTCGCGTATCACCGACCATTTGGTTTGCAATAGTGTAATTGGAGTTGATGCCGGTGCGCTTACAGGCTTTGTATATGTATTTGAAGAGCGCGAAAAAATTTACGAAATATTTGAATCTATTTGCGGTGCAAGGCTTACTACAAACATTGGCCGCATAGGTGGCTTTGAACGCGATTTTACTGATGTTACCTGGGCGAAGCTTAAAAAATTCATGAAAGAATTTCCGGCTGTGCTTAAAGAATTTGAAAAGCTTTTGGTGCGCAACCGCATATTTATGGACCGTACCATTGGTGCTGGCCCGATAAGTGCTGACAGGGCACTTAATTATGGTTTTACGGGTCCTAATTTACGTGCAGCAGGAGTTGATTACGATGTACGCGTAATGAACCCGTATTCGAGCTACGAAGAGTTTAAATTCGATATTCCTATTGGTACCAATGGCGATACATACGACCGTTTTATGGTTCGTGAGCATGAAATATGGGAAAGCTACAGTATAATACAGCAGGCAATAGAGAAGATTGAAAAGATACCTACGAAAGAATTCCATGCTGATGTGCCTGACTTTTACCTTCCTCCTAAAGAAGAAGTATACAACAACATGGAAGCGCTTATATACCACTTCAAAATAGTAATGGGCGAAACCGATGTTCCGAAAGGTGAGGTTTACCATGCAGTAGAAGGCGGCAACGGCGAACTTGGTTTTTACCTTGTGAGTGATGGAGGCAGACAGCCATACAGGCTGCACTTCCGCAGGCCATGCTTTATATACTACCAGGCTTACCCTGAAATGATAAGGGGCAATATGCTAAGTGATGCCATTGTTACCATGAGCAGCATGAATGTTATTGCCGGCGAGCTCGACGCATAAAATACTGATTTATATCATATTAAGGTATTCTTTGGCATTGGTCAAATATTTTACCTTTGACTATCATTAAAAAATGGATCAAGGTTACCCACAACATACCCACTGCCTTGTAAGCAATTCAAATAACCTTGAAGTACTAAAAGGATACGAACGCCATTATCTTGTTAAAAGCAAACCGCTTGGGTTTGTCTTCTGTTCCCGCATTCCTACTGAGATAGAATTGCAGAATCATTATGGCCAGTATAACCGCGAAGAATATTATTCTCCTATTACCCGGCTCAGATATGCAGAACTATTAGATGAATTTGAGCCCTATCGTGAAACCAATAAAATACTGGATATAGGTTGCGGAACAGGATTTTTTTTAGAAGTGGCCAAAGAAAAAGGCTGGGAAGTTTATGGAACAGAGTTTACAGACAGCGCGGTAACCATTTGTAAAAGCAAGGGTATTAATATGCAGCAAGGACGGTTAAATGGTACCCGTTACAGCGAAGGTATGTTTGACGTAATTACTTCTTTTGAAGTAATAGAGCACATAAACAACCCGGTTGAAGAAGTAAAATACATAAACAGAATATTGAGAAAGGGCGGCATTTTTTATGTTACCACACCTAACTTTAACGCGCTTGAACGGTTTCTTTTAAAAGATAAGTACAGTGTAATTGAGTACCCCGAACATTTAAGCTATTACACGTCAAAAACATTGAACTACTTGTTCACACATAATGGCTTTGTGAAAAAGAAAATAAAAACAACTGGTATAAGTATTTCAAGAATCAGAACCGGTTTTAGAACTATGGCAAATAAACCCAATGATGAGTTGTTTATGTCGGCTAGTAGTAAAGATGAATTGTTACGCGGGAAAAGTCAAACCAATATTGTATTTAAAACAGCCAAAGTGTTTATAAACGTAGGGTTGAACCTGTTTAAAATAGGCAACTCACTTAAAGGCTGGTTTGTAAAACAGTAAAAACTTATTACACTATTTGGCTTAGCTTCATCATATTGGTGCGGCCGCGTTCTTTAATTGGCGTGCTGGCAATATTTATAACAAAGTCGCCGGGCACCAACAAGCCTTGTTTACGTAAGAATAGTTTAATCTCTGATATAGTATGGTCGGTGCTTAAATATTTATCGTAATAAAATCCATGCACCCCCCATAACAAACTTAAGGTGGTTAGTAAAGTATGATTATCGGTAAAAATAAAGGTATTGGCTTTAGGCCTGTGGCTCGATATTTTAAATGCCGTATATCCCGAATTGGTCATAGATGCGATGGCCTTAACACCTGCCTGCCTTGCCATAACACAGGCATTATAACAAATGGAATCGGATATAAATGTTTGGGTTTGCAATAAGGGCGCATGTTCTTTATAATAAATACTGTTTTCGTTTTGTTCAATGTGCCCTGCAATGCGTTGCATGTATTGCACTGCCCTAACAGGATATTGGCCTACAGAGGTCTCTTCGCTAAGCATAACCGCATCAGCACCATCCAGAACTGCATTGGCAACATCGTTCACTTCGGCACGTGTAGGGGAGAAATTGGTAAGCATACTCTCCATCATTTGTGTTGCTATAATTACAGGCTTCGATGCCTCAATGCATTTACGCACCAACATTTTTTGTATGAGTGGGACACGTTCTGCATCCACTTCAACACCTAAATCTCCGCGCGCAACCATAACCGCATCGGCCATGTCAATAATATTATCTATCTCCAATAATGCTTCAGGTTTCTCAATTTTTGCAACCACCTTGGCATGCGATTTCAGCTTTTTGATTCGCTCTTTCAGATCAACCACATCGTTTACTGTACGCACAAACGAAAGGCCTATCCACTCTATATTATTCTCCAACGCAAATTTCAGATCCTTCAAATCTTTTTCAGTAAGCG
>JABCZW010000109.1 GCA_013289475.1 Bacteroidota bacterium | reverse complement strand
AAGCAAATGAAAGAACGTACAGGTAATCCTGATTTCACATACGAAATCAGTTGCGACCAGATGTGTGGTAAAGGGCATTTTTCTATGAGAGGTGTGATTATTGTTGATACAAAAGAAGACTATGCAAAATGGTTGGCTCAACAAAAATCAGAATACTCTACGTTGTTTCCTGCTAAAGGAACAACAGATTCAACGGCGACAAAAGCGGTAACAGATACTACTAAGCAAATTGCAGCAGTACAACATCCGTAGTAATAAACTAAAATTCGGTATCGAAAATATTATAAGATTATGAGTAACGCGGCAACATTACACGAAGCAGATGTTCACGGGCATGATGCACATCATGAACACCATCATCATGAAACGTTTATAAGCAAATACGTTTTTAGTCAGGACCATAAAATGATATCCAAACAGTTTATCATTACCGGTATCATTTGGGCTATCATCGGAGGCTTGTTCTCTGTGTTGTTTCGTTTACAATTAGGTTATCCGGATTCTACATTTCCTTTCTTGGAAGATATTTTAGGACATTGGGCTAAAGGCGGTAAAATTCAACCGGAATTTTATTATGCATTGGTTACCATGCACGGAACTATCCTTGTATTCTTTGTATTAACGGCAGGATTGAGCGGAACATTTGCAAACTTCTTAATTCCATTACAAATTGGTGCAAGAGATATGGCTTCGCCGATGTTGAATATGTTGAGCTACTGGTTCTTCTTTCTGGCATCTATCATTATGTTCTCGTCTTTGTTTGTAGAAACAGGGCCGGCAGCAGGTGGTTGGACTATCTATCCTCCGTTAAGTGCTTTAGGTGATGCATCACAAGGTTCTAAAATCGGTATGGATTTATGGTTGGTGAGTATGGCAATGTTTATTGTAAGTTCATTATTAGGTGGTCTTAACTATATCTCTACAATATTGAACCTTCGTACAAAAGGTATGAGTATGGCAAAAATGCCACTTACTATCTGGGCATTATTCTTTACTGCAGTATTAGGTGTATTGTCTTTCCCCGTTTTATTATCAGGTGCAATCCTGTTATTGTTCGACCGTAATATGGGAACAAGCTTCTTCTTAAGCGATATCGTTATCAATGGCAAAATATTAGCAAACGAAGGGGGTAGTCCGATTTTGTTTCAGCATTTATTCTGGTTCTTAGGTCATCCTGAAGTATATATCATTTTGTTACCGGCAATGGGTATGTCATCTGAAATCCTTTCAGTGAACAGCCGCAAACCAATCTTTGGTTACAAAGCGATGGTTGGTTCATTGTTCGCTATTACATTGTTGGCATTCTTAGTATGGGCGCATCATATGTTTGTTACAGGATTGAATCCATTCCTGGGAGCATTCTTCGTATTGCTTACATTATTAATTGCGTTGCCATCTGCGATAAAAGTATTTAACTGGCTAACCACTTTATGGCGTGCAAATATCCGCTTTACTCCGGCGATGATGTTTGCTATCGGGTTTGTAAGTTTATTCATCAGTGGTGGTTTAACAGGTATCTTCTTAGGTAACTCTGCTTTGGATATTCACTTACATGATACGTATTTCGTTGTAGCGCATTTCCATATTGTAATGGGTGTGGCTTCTTTCTTCGGAATGTTTGCCGGTGTTTATCATTGGTATCCTAAAATGTATGGCCGTTATTTAAACACTACATTGGGTTATATCCATTTCTGGATTACAATTGTTGGTGCTTACTTAATCTTCTGGCCAATGCACTACGAAGGTTTAGCAGGTATGCCTCGTCGTTATTATGATTATACCGGTTGGGAATCCTTTAAAATGTTCGCCGGATTGAACCAGTTCATCAGCTTTGTTGCGATGATTGTATTTGCAACACAGTTATTGTTTGTGTTCAATTTCTTCTATAGTATTTTCAAAGGCAGAAAAGTAACTACGCAAAACCCTTGGGGTGCTAATACATTGGAGTGGACTACACCAATCAATCCTGGTCATGGTAACTGGCCTGGTGAAATCCCTGAAGTTTTCCGTGGTGCGTATGATTATGCAAAAGATGGTCACGAGTTTATTCCTCAAAATGTACCATTGGGTGAGAATGAAACGGAGAGTCACTAAGCAATATGCTGATTTGCTTATGTACTAATGATGATGAAGTGTAGAGATTGATTTTAATAATGTGGTGTTTGGTTTTGTGTAGTTGAGAAAATATAATTAAGGTTTTTGATAAGATGGAGCAAGATAAAACAACCATATCCAATTCAACTTCGGTTGCGTTGGCAACCAAGGTGAAAGATTATTTTCAATTAATCAAGTTCACGTTGAGTTTTATGGTGGTGTTTAGTACGGTGGTAAGTTATTTGCTTGCTACTAACTATCGAAACCTGTTGGATGTGTTGTTATTATTTATTGGTGGTTTATGTATTACCGGTTCGGCAAATACTATAAATCAGATTGCTGAAAAAGATACCGATGCATTAATGAAACGCACTGCATCCCGTCCTGTTGCCAGCGGACGAATGAGTGTGGGAGAAGCTACAGCCTTTGCTGTAATTACAGGTTTGCTCGGTTTAGGTATAATGTATTTCAGGTTTAACTGGCAGAGTTCTTTGATTGGCTTGGTGAGTTTATTTTTATACGGCTTTATTTATACGCCGTTGAAAAAAGTAAATTCTATAGCTGTATCGGTTAGTGCACTCTATCAGCCAATAACGCCAACAATACAACAGCCAAATAAAAATAAGAACTGAACATTACTTTTCTTGCACTCTTCACATCCATCTTGATATATAAACGCACACTCACATATACCATCCATAAATTACAAGCCAACACAATCCACATACTCACTATACCACACATCGAATGAAAACCTTGTCCATTATCATTCGGAATAAATTTCACCACATACGGTAAAAATCCAACCGGCACCATCAGTAAACTATACATAATAGTCTGTACTGCCGTAAATTTTGTTGGCCCTTTATCGCTTGGCAATAATTTAAAACCGGCTTTGCTATAATCCTGATGCGCTACCCAGGCAATAGCCCAAAAA
>JABCZW010000108.1 GCA_013289475.1 Bacteroidota bacterium | reverse complement strand
ATTCATTGAGAATTGGAAATTTTAAGGCAGAGAACGTCGTGGTATCATGTAACCCGTACGAGCCAGGCAGGAATTTAGTTGGACTTGGTTTTCTAAAAAATTTCATTGTAACTATCGACTGGCTGAACAATGATATTTACCTTAAACCTATAGAAGGAAAAAAACTTAAAGATAATGTATCAACATATGGTGTCGGTGTTTACCGCAAACATAATAACCTATGCATTCTATCGGTCAACAAAAACTCGGAAGCAGAAAAACAAGGAATACGGCTGGATGATGAGATCGAATCAATTAACAACATAAATGCAAAAGATGTTGGTGAGAAAAAGATTGATGCTATTGATAATGGCAACCTCAATGAAGAGGAGATTATTTTAAAATTAAAAAATCGGGAGCACTCAATTCATTTAAAGAAGTATAATCTTTTCAATTAATGAGAAGTCGTTAAAGTCCCTTTAGGGTTTGGCGTTAACAAATAATACCTGCGTAGATTCCCCTGTGCAGTATCATCTCCCTATATGATACAAATCAGTCCCCTTCCACCTCCCCTGCTGTTACTTTGTAAAATAAACCCAATTAAAACTAATTATTATGAAAATCGAAATAACTGACCACCGCAAGGTCTTCGAAATACAGAAAGAATTTTCTGCTATGTTTCCGTTCCTTAAGCTTGACTTTTTTGGCAAGCCGCATACAGCTAAAGGTGCTTCACCTAAAAAAGAAGTGGTAAACGCCAATCAAACAATTGGAGATTGCAGGACCATACATACCAAAGGCACATTGGAATTTACGCCACACATAACTGTATCGGACCTGGAACGCGAATTTGCCGATACCTATGGAGTAACCGTTAGAGTGTTCTTTAAATCGGGCGACAAATGGTTAGAAACATCATCGGACATGATGTCACTTGAAAAGCATAATGCAACAGCTGCAGAAAAGAACTCTTCTATTAAGACTGGGTATTGTAAATTGTGATTTTAACTCCTATCGTCATATTCTCATTATTGCTTCACAACTTTTATTATTTTGGGGTGTGGCAACTGAGTCGAGGTAATTTTAACAAAATATATTCCATTGGCAAGTGTGCTTATATCTAGAGGCAATGCTTTATCATTGGTAAGTGTAACACTATTTATTTCCATAACCTGCTCACCAACCGAATTCATAACCTGGATATAGCCGGAAATAGTTTCTTTAACAATGAATGAAAGGTAAAGTGTTTTTGAAACAGGATTAGGGTAAGAGGCAACAGATTCACTTCCTGAAATGCTGTTTACTCCGGTAGAAATATTGACAAAGACAGTGAAGGTGGTGCTGTTTACACATCCATTGCTATCAGTTCCCATAATGGTATATGTAGTAGTTGTTGTGGGTGAAACTATTAACGTATCATTACTGCTTCCACCCGTCCACACATAATTATTTGCACCACCGGCCACCAACGTATCTATAGCACCTTTTATAATAGTATCCATACCGGTAACCATCACTAACGGCAATTTATGTACGGTAATAGTATCAGTAACTGTTTTTTTGCAACCCAGCGAATCGGTAATTGTTATACTATAAACACCATTAGTCTTTGCCCACACTGTATCATGGCTACCGTTTCCGGGGTTCCATTTATACGTGTATGAACCTATTCCTCCTGTCGCACTTGCTTTCAGCGTGTCTATAAAACCCTTACATATAGGAATATCTCCTGTAATAGTTACATTTTTTATGGAATCAAGTTTCAGTGCAATTGAATCGGTATTCAAACAACCATTAATATCGGTTCCTGTTACTTTATATCGCCCATTGGCTAAAGGAACGAGAGTTATGGCCGAGCCTGTGGCGCCGGTACTCCATAAATAGCTATATGCGCCTGAAGCTTTAAGAAGCGTAAGGGCGCCGCTACATACTGTGTCTCTTCCGCTGATAGTAATAACCGGTAAATTATGTACTGTAATTTTTACCGATATGGTATCACTGCAACCGATTGTGTCAGTTCCATTAACCTTATATGATGTTGTGATAATTGGCTTAACTACAATAGTATCGGTTGTTTTGCCGGTGTTCCACAAGTAGCTTATGCCGCCTGAGGCTTTAAGGGTGGTGCTGTCACCTATGCAAATGCCGGTTTTACCCGTAACCGAAAGCACAGGATGTATAGTAACAGTAACGCTGCTGACATTAGGGCACCCGATAGTATCATTACCGGTAACACTATATGTAGTGGTAACCGTTGGTGAAACAGTGATGCTATCTGCAGTGCTGCCCGTGCTCCATTTATAGGTAATAGCACCTGAGGCCTTAAAGGTAGTCGTTGTCCCTTTGCATATTGCCGCATTACCGGTTATAGAAACGGAAGGTACCGACTGGCATATCCTGCGAATCCTGTCGTTATCGGCATCGCAGGCATAAAGGTTGCCATATTTATCCAGTGCCAGTGAACTCGGGAAGAAAAAGTCAGCAGAATCGGCAGGACCGTAATCACCCCAGAACAATTGTTTGCCTGTGCCCGCGATAGTATTTATAATGCCGCTCGAGGCTGTTACTTTACGTATTTTGTTCGTTCCGTCGGTAAAATACACATCGCCTGTGTTCTGGTCGGCCACCATTGCCGGTACCGACAGGAAAGATAATTTGGCTGCCGTAGCCGGGCCTCCGTCACCGCTATACCCACCAGTGGCGTTACCCGCAAGCAAGTTGAAAGTACCTGTAGCGGCAATCCATTCACGAATAACAGCTTCGCCATTATCGGCTATATAAATATTATGAGTACTTCTGTTTACCGAAATAGCCAACAGTGAAGGTGTGTATGTTGATGAATTGATATGCGGCATGGCCGATCCCTTAAAGAGGGTAACTATTTTACCGGTGGCGTTATAAATTTTGCGCACGGCATTATTGCCCTGATCAAGTATGTATACATTATCTGAATCATCCAGGTCCACCTCTATCGGAGACCAAAGCTCTGAAGCTGTGGCAAGGCCTCCATCGCCTGTATATCCTGTTGTAAGTCCCTGGCCTGCAATGGTGGTTATTTTACCTGTTGCGTTCGTGTATTTGCACACCACTTCGTTGCTGCGATCGGCAATAAATACATTGCCTGCCGAATCGGCCGCCACTCCGTATGGCTGGTTGAATTCAGTATTGGCGGCAG
>JABCZW010000107.1:2096-3205 GCA_013289475.1 Bacteroidota bacterium | reverse complement strand
TTATAAATCAAACTTAGGGAATAAATAGTAATCTTATAATAACAGAATATAATACCATAACTTTGTCTTATGCTCAAGATAAGCTACATATGCCATGCGGCCATGCTGGTAGAAGCAGATGGAATGAAGATTGTAACCGATCCCTGGTTAAAAGGGCCGGCATATTGCGGGCAGTGGCATTTGTTCCCCAAGCCCATAGATTATACTCCTGCATTAAACGCCGATTACATACTTTACTCCCACGGCCACGAGGATCACTGCCACCCTACAAGCCATGAACTGTTTGACAAGAAGGTAAAAGTGTTTTTCCCGTATAGTTGGTATGATGGCGCTAAAGATTTTTTTGGCGATATGGGCTTTAAGCATGTTACCGAAGCCATAAACGAAAAGACTTACCACTTAAACGACAATACCCATGTTACTTATTTCTCGAACAATCTCGATAACATAATTGTAATTGAACATGGCGATGAAGTATTAGTTGATGTGAACGATGCTTTGCACTCGGCACCACAAATGCTGATTGAGAAGATTGCAGCCAAGATAACGACCAGGTGGAAAAAGATAGATTATGTTTTTTCGAGTTATGGCGGAGCATCTTATTTCCCGAACTGCTTTAAGTTCAAAGGCAAGGATGATGTAGTGATTGCAAAGACAAGGGAGTTGTTCTTTTTAAACAACTTCTGCAAAATAATGACCTTGCTGAAACCAAAGTATGCGATACCATTCGCCAGCGATTTTGTGTTGTTAGATGATGCACAACGCTGGATGAATGAAACCAAGTTTCCAAGAAATAAGATACAAGCATACTTCAAGAATTATATGGGTAATTCTCCCGTAGAAACTGAAGTAATAGATATGTACCCGGGAGATTTTATACAGGACGGGAAATTTAATCTATCATCTCCTTACCGCGCCAGCATAAGGCCTGAAGGGTTGACTCATTTGATATATGAAGAATATAAAACGGAGATTGCAGAGAAAAAAGAAGTCAAAAAAATAAGTGATGCAGAAGCGGAAGATTTATTTGACAAACTAAAAAATCATGTGCGTGATAAGCTTTACATAATACCGGAAGAAAAAAGAAAAGAGATAAAATATGCTATTCA
>JABCZW010000107.1:0-2086 GCA_013289475.1 Bacteroidota bacterium | reverse complement strand
GACCTGAAAGGTGCAGTGCCAAAGGTTTATAAATCACCAGAATTTGAAAAAGATTGTATTCTCTCTATAAAAATGCGGAGTGAGACACTTTTGTTTTCTATGGAAAATGAATGGGGTGGAGATGCGATAATTATTGGCTATGGTTGCGAGGTTGAAGTATTCGAATTAAAAACCATCGAACACGGATTGGATAATTTATGTGTGCGTTTGTTGACCAATTACCCAAACACCAAAGAGTATTTAATGCGGTTGCCGTTCCGTGCCATCCGTTACTTAATGACCGACCCTATAAAGCGCCAAAGCCTTATTAGCGGTGCTAAATTCACCGACCCAAAGTTGAGCGACAATATGCTTTGGCTATCGAAAACCAAATGCCAGATATGCAATGCCTGCAACTTGCCTGAACAGTTGCCGCTACTGAGTTAAAAAGAAAACCCTGTTACGATTAACGCAACAGGGTTTCAAATTAAATAGACTAATTACTTACTTGCAGAAGCCGTCTTCCTGTCGAAATTAAAAGGAATAATAAGTTTCACACTAACGTTCCTTCCCATATTAAACACACCTACTCTGTCGGTAGTATAGTTAACAGGCAGGTATTTAAAGCGGCTCATATAATCCATGTAAGCCAGGTTGGTAAGGTTGTTGCAGACAATATATAGTTCGCAGAACTTGTGCCCGCTTGCCATAATATTGCCGCCAAAGCCCAAGTTAAACAAGGTATAACCTTTGGTTGCAGAAATACTCGCCTGGTATTCATACGGAGTAGAAGCAGTGTTCAAACCACTGTATATAGCATATTGCTCATATACTTTGCTTTGCTCAGAATAGTTTGCCAAACCGAATTTTATATAGGCATCCTCTATGCTCTTGCCAATCTTCTTAATATGGAACTTAAGTTCGGCAATGAACCTGTTGGGTGGAACAAAAGGCAAATACTTGGTAGAATCGCTGATGCCATTCAACTGGCCATTTACCATGCTGTATGAAAGGTCAAGGTCTATCCATGGTATAACTTCCGGATGGATATCCATTGACACTTCACCGCCATATAATGTTGCACCGGTTTGCGAATACTTATATACAGGCGCTGCACCCAAGCCAACTGCATTAAGGCTGTTGTTAATAGAATCTCCGCCAAGCTTGCTTAATAAGCCTTTTGCATAAATGTAATCGGTTATGCTGTTGTTAAACACATTGGCTTCGAAGGTTACAGTCTTTGAATTTATTCCAAAGGTAAAGTCCTCTTCAATGTTTGTTTCAGGCTTCAATGTGGGGTCACCGATCTCATATACTACAGTACCATCATGCACACCATTAGCACCGCACTCTGCTACGTTAGGCGCTCTCCAACCCTGTGCCACATTAGCTTTTACATATATGGCTTTGGTAATGTCGTATGTAGCACCGATACTCCATGACATACCACTGAAGGTAGATTTGAATCCCTGGAACTCGTGGAATGAATTAGGATCGTTTGGTTGAGCAGGTTCCTGTGTTGTAGAATCAATCCAATGATCGATACCATTAAATGTACGGGTATCATAACGTACACCACCGCTCAGGTAGAACTTATCACTTACCTTTTCGTTAGCAATTGCAAAACCGCCGATAGTTAAATAGTTATAGTTAGGTATAAGCATTAATGTGCCCAAGCTTTGGGAAGCCTGGTAAACACCATTGGTTCCTACGGCATAGTTAAAGCCTCCTATTTGCGGAGAAGAATAACGAGCATCGAAGGTAACCGCATCTGAATAATAATAAATATCAGGTGTGTTAGGCATGGTAGGGTCGTTGGTTTCCTGCCTTTGGTTTTTCTGGTACGAGAAAATTGCGCTGATATGTCCATCGCCGACAGCAATGCTATTATCCCAAACGAGTTTGTAATGCTGTATGTGCTGGTAAATTACCAATGGAGTGTATGATACTAATTCTTGTTGTGTTGGTAATTCGTATGTAGGTGCACCGCCATTAAGATCGGGATAAGAAAATGCCTGTACCATTTTACCACTGGCAGAATCTCTTGTTCCGTCAACAATACCTGTGTGTAAACTAAAATAGCTGGCATGTAATTGCGTGTAGCCCC
>JABCZW010000106.1 GCA_013289475.1 Bacteroidota bacterium | reverse complement strand
AGGTTATAATACGAATTAAGTTATAACACGAATTTTATTGCACGAATTACACGAATGAATACAGCGAATGAATACAGAAAAATTCGTGGATTTAGTATTTATAAAAATCTCTCATGAAAAAATATACCGATTCAGGGATTGAGATAAAGGAACTATACACAGAGCCTGCTGATACGAACGAGCTTCCCGGTGAATTTCCTTATACAAGAGGCATACAACCGGATATGTATCGTGGTAAGTTATGGACAATGCGGCAATATGCAGGGTTTAGTACCGCAGAAGAAAGTAATAAACGCTATCATTATTTATTATCGCAAGGTGTAAGCGGATTAAGCGTAGCTTTTGATTTACCAACACAAATAGGTTATGACAGTGATAATGCAATTGCAGAAGGCGAAGTTGGCAAAACAGGTGTAGCCATTGATTCTTTGGAAGATATGGAAACTTTATTTGCAGGTATTAACCTGGAAGAAGTATCTACCTCCATGACTATTAATGCAACAGGTTTTATTCTTCTGGCATTCTATGTTGCATTAGCAAAAAAGCAACAGGCCGATTTAAATAAAATATCCGGCACAATACAAAACGACATCTTAAAAGAATACGCTGCAAGAGGTACTTACATATATCCACCAAAGCCATCCATGCGTATCATTACCGATATATTTGAATGGTGCGCCAAAGAAGTACCGAAATGGAATACCATATCAATTTCCGGTTATCATATACGGGAAGCCGGCAGTACAGCTGTTCAGGAAATTGCATTTACACTATCGAACGGTAAGGCATATGTGAAAGCTGCATTGGAAAAAGGCCTGGATATAAATGTATTCGGCAAACGCCTTTCATTCTTTTTTAATGCACACAATAATTTGTTTGAAGAAATTGCAAAATTCAGAGCTGCAAGAAGGATTTGGGCTACTATAATGAAAGAGCTTGGCGCAACGGATCCTAAAGCTATGATGTTACGCTTTCATACGCAAACTGGTGGTGCTACATTAACAGCACAGCAACCATTAAACAATATCAGCCGTGTTACCATACAAACCTTAGCCGCAGTATTAGGTGGTACGCAAAGCCTGCATACAAACGGATATGATGAAGCGTTTAGTTTACCAACTGAACAGGCAGCAGCCATTGCATTACGTACACAACAAATAGTAGCGTTTGAAAGTGGCGCACCGGATACTGTTGATCCTCTTGCCGGCAGCTATTTTATTGAAGCACTTACAACTGAAGTAGAAACTGAAACAATAAAATTAATTGAAAAGATAGATAGTTTAGGAGGCAGTGTAAGTGCCATTGAACAGGAATTTATGCAGGATGAAATTGCAAAAAGTGCTTTTGAATACCAGCGGCAAATTGAAGCAGGCGAAAAAATTATCGTTGGCATCAATAAATTTCAGGCAACTGAACATACTGCTCCCCCATCTTTTAAAATTGATGACAGCATACGACAGGTTCAGGCTGATAAACTACAAAAATTAAAAGCCAACAGAGATAATGAAAAAGTAAAAACAGCTCTGCAAAAAATACATGCCGCCGCTGTAAGCAATATAAATCTAATGCCATTGGTTGTTGATGCTGTGGAATGCTATTGCACGTTGGGTGAGATTTCGGATGAATTGCGAAACGTGTTTGGTGAATATCAATAACCTATTCTGCGTCACTGAATTTATTTAAAATTATTGAACTTCACATAAGGGCTGCCTTATTATTAAATTGCTTATTTAAAATCACATTATATGTTATTCAAAAAAATTTCCATAGCAATACTTGCAATTGCTGCAGGCTCTTCTACATTTGCTCAAACTAATTTAACACCTGAATTATTATGGCAACTTGGAAGAGTAGGCGCAGTGGGCATTTCCAAAGACAATAAAAATGTAGTATACAATGTTACCACCTACAGTATGCAGGACAACAGCAATGCTACCAGGACATTTATGATTCCGCTTGCCGGTGGCGAAGCTGTAGAAGTTATGAATGTAGATAGCCTTGTTACCAATACTAAAATTTCTCCTGATGGGAAATATAGTATCAACAATGAAATGGTAAAGATTGATAAAGTGTATGGCAGCGATTACTACCCTTCGCTTACAAAATCAAACGTATATATTTTCAATAGCCTTAATTATCGCCATTGGGATAAATGGAATGACGGCAATTTCGACCATGTATTTTTATCTTCTTACATAAATGGAAAAGCGACTGATAAAAAAGATTTAATGCCGGGTGAAGCGTACGATTGTCCCACAAAACCAATGGGAGGTCCTGATGATTATGTTTGGAGCACGGATGGCAAACAGGTAGTATATGTGTGTAAAAAGAAAACAGGCACTGCATATGCAATCAGTACCAATACCGATTTGTATGCCTATACTATTGAAACCGGCAAAACAACCAATCTTACTGAAGGTATGATGGGATATGATATTGCACCTGCATATAACAATAAAAATGAACTGGCATGGTTAAGCATGAAACGGGATGGGTATGAAGCAGATAAACAGGACATTATTGTTTCCAACGGTATTACAAAAATGAATCTTACTAAAAACAATGATCTTGTACAGGTAGGTTCTTTTAAATGGAGCAATGATGGCAGAAATATTTATTTTATCTCTACCGTAAATGGTACGGAACAATTGTATGTAGTAAACTATCCGGGACTTACCAAAATGGCTGTTCAAATAAAACAACTTACCAAAGGCGATTTTGATGTAACCGGCATTGTTGGACAGGTGGATAATACATTAATCGTATCAAGAACAGATTTCAATCATGCAAACGAATTATATTCCGTTGACCTTAGTAACGGCAGTATGAAACAACTGACACATATAAACGATGCAATGTATGCAGGCATCAATCAAAGCAAGTTTGAGCGCCGCTTTGTAAAAACAACCGATGGGAAAGACATGTTGGTTTGGGTAATTTATCCGCCGGGGTTTGATGCTGCAAAGAAATATCCAACGCTATTATATTGCCAGGGTGGCCCGCAGGTTTCACTTACACAGTTTTATTCTTTCCGTTGGAATTTTCAATTAATAGCAGCCAATGGTTATATCATTGTAGCACCCGACAGAAGAGGCATGTCGGGCTTTGGAACTAAATGGAACGAACAGATCAGCAAGGATTGGGGCGGACAGGTTATGAAAGATTATTTAAGTGCTATTGATGCTGTAAGTAAAGAATCGTATGTAGATACGAATCGCCGTGGTTGTGTAGGTGCAAGCTATGGCGGTTATTCCGTTTATTATTTGGCCGGTATTCATAAGAATCGTTTCAAAACATTTATTGCCCACGATGGCGTATTTGATTTAAAAAGCATGTACGGCACCACAGAAGAAATGTGGTTTACCAACTGGGAAAACGGAGGCC
>JABCZW010000105.1 GCA_013289475.1 Bacteroidota bacterium | reverse complement strand
TCTTCATACGCTTTTTGTGCCTGGTCTTCACCAAATTCACAAGAAGATAAAATAGATGCTCTGTCTTTGCCCGTAAAAGTTGCTTTTACATCCATCCATCCACGATAGATAATCCCCAAAGCCGTTGAACCGCTTTCTGCTTCACCTCCAAGTATTTTTACTTTTTCAGTTAATTCAGAAACATTCTTCCGGCTTTCATCTGCCATTCTTTGAAATAATGGATGAAGTTGGATGTCAAGTGTTTTAGTTTCTTCTGCTGCTTTTCTATAACCTTCAATGCGGTCATAATTGATATGTATAAGGTCATTTAAAACCTCTACTAAATGTGTTGTTGTGGATGTCATAATTTATATTTTCAATTATAACTAAATTATCGTGCCATCAATTTTTAAGGGTAAATAAAAATGTATTGGGCATTTTTTTCTACAAGTACAGGTAGCTAATCCACAAGTATACTCTTCTATTTTAATTATGTCCCGTAACATTCAATTTAAATCCTGAAGCTATTTGAACAGATACACCGGGTGCAACAGTCAATGATTTGCAGCTTGCCATAGAAGATACCGTTGGATAATGAGGAGCGGGTGCAGCAATATCCACTACTGTATTTAAATCAGGTACTACACCACAACTCCAGTTGGCAGGGTTTTCCCATGCAGCACTTACTGCTCCAGTCCAGTTATCCGAATTACAGGTACCCTTTTTGAAAATAAAGAAATTGCTGAAACCTGTTACCGGTATTTGAATATAATACCCTCCGTCCACCGCAGCCCATGATTGTGTTGGTATGCTTTGTTCACCTGCTACAATACTATAAGTGCTTCCCGAACCGGTACCTGAAGGTTGTTTAATCACCGTCAAATCGCCCGGTGTTTTTATCGACGTATCGGCAGCTTTCAATGCATTAAATTCTGCTGTAGTAAAGAATAAACGAATGGTAATAGTAGCGGCGCCATTCGGATTATTATCCGGCGTAATTATATAGCTTCTATCCAGATAAGGTGCGCCATTATAGGTGCGAATGCCCTGGGTGTTTTCATATACTTTCACCGTTACATTTCCTAAGTTGTAATTGTCTGAAACAGTAACTGCCGTAGATACGCCTGCATCGGCACCGTACGGACCGTATGCATCAAAATTAGTGAACGTGTTACTGGTACCGTAAAGAACCGCATTTGTAATTACCGGACCATACGGATTGGGCATGCTTCTTACTCTTTTATAAGGCGGCTGATAATTCGGATTATTCATACTATCCAAATGACGTATATACACATCGTATCCCGTAGTTCCATTATTTCGGGTATCAGTCCATGCAATCAATCCTGTGCCATTTGTGGGATCGATTGAAACAAATGGTGCAATCATATCATAATAACTCCCGTTCCATACTCCTGTACCAATTTCCTGGCCCATTGCTCCCCAGGCCAATTGCGTTCCGTTAATAATCGGGCTTACACGAAGAGGACCTGTAGATCCATCGTACTCCTTAACGTAAAATAACGCATTGCCATTTTTATTTACAGTAATGGATGGCGGAGAACTGTAACTGCCTTTTCCTATTATCGTTCCTTGTTTTAAACCTGTTTTATATACTACTGCAAATGAATCGGCCGTTTGCGCTTCGACTGCAAGACGCTGTAAATGTACAATACCTCCTGAGACTTCTATGCCGGATGAGAAAATCTGGTTGGAGCCGCCGCTTAACGAAAAGTCATAATTAAAAGGTGCCGGTAATATTGTATCGCGGAAATAATTTAATTTATTAACAGATGCAGGTTCTGCAGTATTGTATCCCGGATAATTGGGGTTGGTATCAGAAGCTCTTTGATACGGTATGCTGTCATAGATTTCTTCTTTGATTACATAGCCTTCAACAACCGGATCAGAAACACCCGTTGTTTGCGAATAAGTTCTTTTCCAGCTACCTAAAAGGCATGCATTGATATTACCGGTTGTACTTACTGTAACTCCTTTGGGATCGTTAAGGTCGTAAAGAGTGGGTCCTCCATCTACTTCCAAAAATCCATTTTGAACCAGCCGGTATTGGGTTACTGTATATACATTAGAACTACTTCCGCAACTGATAGTTTGATTGTCGGTTTTTAAATAATATAAACGATATACATTCCCCTTTACATACGTTTCGGGGTCAGGTACAGGATTATAATTCTGATCCAATGAATATTGCGTAGCAGTGGATGTTTTCTTAGCACGCCATAATTTATTATATCCAAGCATATTACCCTGGCCATTCACATTTAAATACATCACTACGTTACAACCTCCCTGCAAATCACTAAAAATATTATAATCATTTACAGTAGCATCCATATAGTTCAGGTAAGTATAATTGCCGCATGGCGAAGTTGCCGTTACCTGCACTGCATTTTGATTCATCTGGCCTCCACCATAATTTTGCAAACTTCCACCTATATCTTTAAAGCAATAAAGAAACACACTATTGGGTGTGCCTACTACAGGAGCCGCTCCTATAAAAGAATAAAAGAAACCACCATTGCCATCGGCAATCAATTGAGGAGATATACTCAAATTAGCTGCTGTAGAAGTACTGATAATATGGCCAGGCCCACCAAAAACTTTAGTGCCATCATTTTTTATATGCTGCACACAGGCACGTTGATATATATAATTGGTTACACTATCATCTGCATACGCTATATAAAAACCACCGGCACTATCCGTTGCAGCATACGAACGGTTGCGATAATCCTGCCCCTGATAATAATAATGTTGATTGTTGGTACTTGCTGATACAGCGATACCATTAGCAGCCCACAATGCCGTTCCGGTTTTACTATACTTTTGTATGTAGATGCCTGTCTTGGTATTGGCAGGATCATTGCGGCTATCCTGCCATATTACGAAGTAACCACTATCCGGATAGCTTCGAACAATAATGGCACTCCCCTGATTACGGGTAGCAGTAGTAACCTGCATGTGCATGCTATCTGTAAAGAGATTGTTTGTACCACTCCACTGTGCAAAAACAGATGAGCTGATTAGAAACAATAATGAAGTAAGCGTAAGTTTCATACTTTTTATTTAATTAAGCAATTGTTGCGCAGATTGAATTGATTTTGAATTACAGCAACCGTTTTTATAAACGCCAGTTTATTACACGTAAATCTGCCAGCAATGATTTGCTTGAAAAGCTTGAAACCCTGCTGAACGAATATTTTAACAAAGAAACCGCTTTGATGAAAGGCTTGCCTACCGTACAATACGTGGCAGACGAACTACATATTTCTTCACATTACTTAAGCGATATGCTGCGTTCATTAACCGGACAAAATGCACAACAACACATACATAATAAATTGATAGAAAAAGCCAAAGAAATTTTATCAATCAGTAATTTGTCTGTTGCAGAAATAGCTTACCAGCTGGGCTTTGAGCATCCGCAATCGTTTAATAAATTATTTAAGCGAAAAACAAATTTATCTCCTTTGCAATTCAGGCAGTCGTTTA
>JABCZW010000104.1 GCA_013289475.1 Bacteroidota bacterium | reverse complement strand
TTGATGCCGACGTTAACTACAAAATAGCCAAGGAATTTACTGATACCGTAAAAGAAAAAGCGCTTGGTAAAAGTGTTCTTACAGCAGTATCACCGGGGCAGTTAATGGTAAAAATAACCCACGAAGAGCTTACCGCACTTATGGGCGGTGGTGAAAGCACTATACCACTTACAGCTAACCCAACCATTATATTAATGGCGGGTTTACAGGGTTCAGGTAAAACAACTTTCTCGGCTAAACTTGCTAATTACTTTAAAAATAAAAAAGGCAAAAAGCCTTTGCTTGTTGCCTGCGACGTTTACCGCCCTGCTGCTATACAACAATTGAAAACACTTGGCGAACAACTGGGCGTTGAAGTATATGCTGACGAAAATGAAAAGAAGCCGGTTAACATTGCTAAGGCTGCAATTAAACAGGCACAGTTAAATGAAAACACCGTTGTAATTATAGATACTGCCGGCCGCCTTGCTGTGGATGAGCAGATGATGAATGAAATTGCCGAGCTTAAAAAAGTACTCAACCCGCAGGAGATATTATTTGTTGTGGATAGTATGACAGGGCAGGATGCGGTGAACACAGCTAAAGCTTTTAACGATAAGTTAGACTTTGACGGAGTAGTGCTTACCAAATTAGACGGCGATACACGCGGTGGTGCTGCATTATCTATCCGTGCAGTGGTACAAAAGCCTATAAAATTTGTAGGTACAGGCGAAAAGCCGGATGCTATGGATGTGTTCTATCCCACCCGTATGGCCGACAGGATATTGGGCATGGGCGATATTGTATCGTTGGTAGAAAAAGCACAGGAACAGTTTGATGAAGTTGAAACAAAAAAACTTCAGCGCAAACTGGCTAAAAACCAATTCGATTTTAATGACTTTCTTGGCCAGTTACAGCAGATAAAGAAAATGGGTAATATAAAGGATATAGCATCTATGTTACCGGGAATGGGCAATGCAGTAAAGGATGCAGATATCGATGAAAAATCGTTCAGGCATATTGAGGCCATTATACAATCCATGACCCCGAAAGAAAGGTCGCAACCTGAATTATTGAATGGTAACCGCAAAAAACGTATTGCGTTGGGTAGTGGTACCAATATACAGGAAGTGAATCGCCTGATAAAGCAGTTTGAAGATATGCATAAGATGATGAAGCTTATGAATAACAAGAGCGCAATGGCGGGTATGATGAAAATGATGGGTAAAATGCCTGGGGGCGGAAGGTAATTAACCGCAAAGACGCTGAGACGCTAAGAAGAATACAAAATTACACATTGCGCCTTTGCGTCTCTGTGGTGAAAAATAATATAATTCGCAAATCAAATACATAAAATGCAGTTATTAGAAGGGAAAAAGGTTTCTGAAGAAATATTAGACGAGATAAAAGTTGAGGTCGATAAGATTTTACAACAAGGTAAAAGAGCACCCCACCTTGCCGTGGTATTGGTAGGCAACAACCCTGCAAGTGAGACTTACGTTGGCAGCAAAATAAAAGCATGCGAAAGAGTTGGATTTAAATCCACATTAGTAAAACTACCTGACACCATTGATGAAGCAAGCTTGCTCAAGGAAATAAAAAAACTGAATGACGACACTACCCTCGATGGATTTATAGTGCAGTCTCCATTACCAAAACATATTTCAGATAGTAATGTAATCAATGCTATTTCTCCTGCAAAGGATGTGGATGGCTTTCACCCGGAAAATGTGGGAAGGATGGCATTGAATATGCCTGCATATTTGCCTGCTACTCCTTTTGGTATTATACAACTGATTGACAGGTATAATATTCCAACCGCAGGAAAGCATTGTGTAGTATTGGGCCGCAGCCATATTGTAGGCTTACCTGTTAGTTTACTTATGGTTCGCAATGCAAAACCCGGCAACTGTACCGTAACTATTTGCCACAGCAAGACTGTAGACACTAAAAAACATACCCTGCAAGCAGATATACTTATTGTTGCAACAGGACAGGTAGAAAGCGTTACAGCCGATATGGTAAAAGAAGGCGCAGTAGTTATAGATGTTGGCATTACCCGTGTACCTGATGCAACCAAGAAAAGCGGTTACCGTATTGCCGGCGATGTGAAGTTCGATGAAGTAGCTCCTAAATGCAGTTTTATCACACCAGTTCCCGGCGGCGTGGGACCCATGACTATTGCTTCTCTGCTAATGAATACCCTAAATGGGTATAAGAGGAAATAGATTTATTTTTCCTTCACTAAAAATGCCCGGCAAAATGGATATGGCACTATAAAATGTTCGTTAGGGAGAATACATCTTATTAACCCGTAAAATTTATACATGCCGGCATGTCTGGGAATAATGGAATATTTGGCATATATTAAAAAATGATCTTCTCTTACTATTGGCAGGGTATCAATATATTTAATATTAGTCATACCAAGGTTACTATCACCAACTTCTGCCATTATATATTTAATAGAATCAGGATAAGGTGTAACAAGAAAGATTTTAGCTTCATATTTCTCTCCTAAAATTATCGAATCCTTATCGGCATAAATTGTGGCGCATTGAGTACGATGAAAAGAATTAAATTTCCCATGATCCCACGATTCAGATATTAGATCATTCTTTACTTTCCCATCTGCTTCATAAAGTATCCTTCGAGTACTACCATTTGGATAATAATACTCCAAAGTATCAATAATACCTTTAACCAAATGCGTTCTGCTCATAAGCTTTCCATTCCCATAATACTCCTTCTTCACCTCAACATTCTCACACCCCCATAAAAGAGCACACAATACAAATATTAAAGCACCTTTAATCATTACTACTTAATCTTCTGTATAGGATTATACAATTGGTAAGAACCCAATTGCCTTACAATTTCAGCTTCAAAGCCTTCTTCATCTTTTACCTTAACCTGTATAGGAGTATAAAATACTGGTAATTTTTCAAGCTGCTCCCGCATGGTCGATTGATGCAAACGCGCAGCGTCTTTTTCAGTGGTAATTATAATCTTATCGGGGTTTGATACATTATTAAATATATCTATCATCTTCATTATCTCTACCAGCGAATACCAGTGGTGATCTGGATAGCTGATGTGTATCACTTCTTTAGCGCTCTTCTGTAAATGCTTCCTGAAATCGTTGGCATTGGCAATACCTGTAAGTAATACCACTGTAGTTTCCTTAGTAACTGTTTTACCCAATAACGATACATCATAAACCGGTGTCATATCCTGGTAAACCACGTGAGAAAAAAATACTTTTTGGTGCGGAAAAGGTTTTATCTTTTTAATGATCATCTTCTTCTCAACATCTAATAAAGTCTGTGGCGTACGGGTAACAATTATAATATCGGCACGCCTGTAACCACCCATTGGCTCCCTCAATGTGCCAAAAGGCATCATACTATCTTCGTAAAAAGGCTGATAATAATTGGTAAGCAAAATAGATAAAGAAGGTTTTACATAACGGTGCTGGAAAGCATCATCTAAAAGTATAAGGTTAATATCTTTATTTATCTCCAATAGTTTCTTTATTCCGTGCACACGTTTTTCATCAACCGCTACATACACATCCTGGAACTTCAGTCGCATTTG
>JABCZW010000103.1 GCA_013289475.1 Bacteroidota bacterium | reverse complement strand
AAACCTTCATTAAAATATAAAAACAAAGACAGGAAAAGAATACTGTGCTAACAGGGAATGGAAGGATATGTGTAACTAAACCATAGATATAGAACATTAAATTACCCGGATAGTTGGTAGATACCTGGTAAGCAGGCATACCCCCGAACATAGAGTTTGTCCACAATGGTTCAGTATGAAAACGTGCGCGAAAATCAAATATCTCTTTGGTAACACCCAGGAATTGAGTTATATCGCTTTGCGCCAGTGCCTTACCACTAAGTGCAGGCCAAAAATATATTATAGGTATAAGAATAAACAGGCCAAGCGCTATTAAGTGCGGTTGCCATTGTTTGAATTTGTTTTGCATAGCTGGTTTTATAAAGAAACAAAGATAAGATACTTTTATTTCGGTACTCCGGTCATTACTTCAACAGCCCGTTCAGGGTAATCGGTAATAATACCGTCAATGCCAAGAGTAATATGCTTTTGCATGTCTTCTTTTTCATTTTCGGTCCACACGTAAGCTTTCATTCCCATATCATGTATGCGTTTAATCCACTTTTTAGTGGCATTTTTATAATATATACCACAGGTATCGGGTGTAAAGGTAAGGCCAAGCATACGGCTTTTAATAAAGTAAGGATTCTTTACCAGCATACCAATCTTACAGCCTGTATTCTTTTTATGCAAGACATTCAGGGGGCGCATATCGAAGGATTGCAATAAAATACGATTGTTAATATTAAAAGGCATCAATTCCTGCATTACCAGTTCAACATATTCATCGGGCGGTGGATATAAGGCATAATCATCAAGCCAATTGCTTTTAATTTCAATGTTATAAACGACAGGCGGCAGGTTATTATTGTGTGTGTATGATTCTATGGCTTCAATTGCCTCAGCCAGCAAAGGTTTATAAGCCCGCATCCTTTTTTGTTCCGGAAAATCGGGGTTACCCAGCAATCCGCAATCATATTGACGGATTTTCTCATAATTCATTTTATAGAGGCGTTTGCGCCGCAAAAAATTTACGTTCGAATTATCGGGCTTGGTGCAAGTAAGGGGGTTCATCCATGGCTCATGCGATACCACCACTTTTTTATCTTTCGATATTACCACATCCATTTCAATGCCGTAAATACCCAATGATGCGGCATATAAAAAGCCCTCAATAGTGTTCTCGGGGTACACCCCTCTCGCTCCTCTATGTCCGTATATTATAGTGTGCATAGCTTTAATTGTTCCAAATATAATATTTGCAAACTAATCAATGAAATTATGTAACATTGTCAGCCTCATTTACCTCAAATTACCTGATGAGAAAACTGCTTGTATTATTTTCTTTGTGCATATTTTCTCTACAGCTATATGCATTTCAGGCCGATTCTGTAAAAGATAAGTCTAAAAAGAAAGTACAAACAAAATTCATACCTGTTATATCGTATGCACCCGAAACACGTTTTCTGTTTGGAGTTGGAGCACTGGTGCCTTTCTCACTTGCACATAATGACTCTGCAACACATCATTCACTTATAGAAGCTTTTGTTGCTTACACCCAAAATAACCAGGACTATATATATGTGCCTTACCAGCTATATACCAAAAACAACAACTATTATTTTGAGGGAGAGATTGATTATTACAATTATAGCTACTACTACTGGGGTATAGGCACTGAAAGGGTGAATAAAGAGTTATATAATGTACGTTTCCCAAAAATATTTGTGAATACTTACCGGAAAATAGCCCCTCACTTTTATGCAGGTATAGATTATTACTACGAAAATGATGACATATGGAAAACTGCCGACAGTGGCGTGTTACATACAGGTGAAATACTAGGCAGTAAAGGCTCTGCAAGCTCGGGTGGAGGCATTAATTTATCCTACGACACACGGGATAGTATTTATTATCCGCGTAACGGATGGTACATCAAAGCTGCTTCTTATTTTAATTCGCCGGCACTTGGCTCTACTTATTCTTTTAATAAAATAGTAAACGATATTTCCTGGTATAAAAGTTTATCGCAACGAATGGTATTGGCAGTCAATGAACATACCCAGATTACATGGGGTAATATACCTTTCAACCAACTGGCTTTAGTTGGAGGCACAAAGCAAATACGGGGTTATTATGCCGGTTATTACCGCGACGACGACCTTACATTTTTACAGGCTGAACTGAGGATGCATTTAAAAGGCAGGTTTGCAATAGTTGCATTTGGCTCAGCAGCTTTATTGGGAAATGCACACGTATTCCCGGAAACTCCGGCGCCTATAATGGCTGAAGGGATTGGGCTTCGCTATAATTATAATGTGAAGCACCACATTAATGTACGTGGCGATATTGGTTATGGTAATACGGTTGAATATTACTTAACTATCCAGGAAGCCTTTTAAACTTATAGTTTTTTCGATCTGTCTTCACCACTTATCCATTGCCCCAATTGCCTTACCATAGTACGGCATTCAGCAGAGCCTGTAGTATAACAAGGGCACATTTTTTCCACAAAAAAATAATCACCTTTCACAAAATCCATGCTATTTTGACGTATATCTTCATTCGATGCAACCAGGCAATTTGAAGTAGCGTAGTATATAATCGACTTTTGTTTCATGGAAATTGAATCAGCCGGTTTATAATCAAACACATAAAACTCAACGGGTTGCACCTTTGCCTTTTTACATTCAAATTTCCATATTGCCACTGTTCTTTTACCAAGCATCGATACATACGAGGTATCTTTTACCAACTCTCCGCTCCATCCATCAGGCACCTTCAGTGTTTTTACTATTTTTTTTAAATCTTGTCCAAAACCAGTAAGGCTGATGCAGGCAAAAATTAATACAAAGTATTTTTTCATGATGCTGTTATATTTAAGCAAATCTAATTGATAGTAAACCTGCTTTTCCTATTCCTATATTATTTTTATCCACCTCCCAAGGCTGATAAATTCCATAATCAGATAAATTTTCTTTCTTTTGCATCTAATAGAAAATCAGCATGACACCCGACCATCCCCGCAAGTTATTTTTACTCGATGCTATGGCATTGGTATACAGGGCATATTTTGCCTTTGCTTCTAACCCACGTGTAACATCCAAGGGCCTAAACACCTCAGCAATGTTTGGTTTTACCAATACATTGCTCGAAGTATTTGAAAAAGAAAAGCCCACGCACATGGCCATTGTTTTTGATACACATGCGCCAACCGTGCGTCATGAAATGGATGCCACCTACAAAGCTAACCGGGCCGATACCCCTGAAGATATTATTAACGCTGTACCTTATATTGTAAAGATTGCGGAGGCATTTAAAATACCTGTGCTTTTAAAAGATGGTTACGAAGCCGATGATATTATTGGGACATTATCTGTAGAGGCAGAAAAGCAGGGCTATAGGGTGTATATGATGACCCCCGATAAAGATTACGGGCAATTAGTTACCGAGCACGTTTTAATTTACAAACCATCGAACAAAGGAAAGCCATCGGAAGTTTTGGGCGTAAAGGAAATATGCGCCAAATATGGCATACAGAGCCCTAAACAGGTTATAGATATACTTGGCTTAATGGGTGATGCAGTTGATAATATAAAGGGTATACCCGGTGTGGGAGAAAAAACCGCATTGCAATTGGTACACGAATTCG
>JABCZW010000102.1:134-3633 GCA_013289475.1 Bacteroidota bacterium | reverse complement strand
TTGTTTCATGTGCGAAACCAGCATGTTTATTTTATCCTCGTTGCGGTTAAATTCTATAGTAGTACTCATAAGTATATTTTTCAATGAAAGCAAATATACCAACTTATAGGATAATGTAACGCCTTCCCCTCAAGGGGTGAAGGGAGGGGGCGTACAAATCAAAATTATTTTTAATTTCACGCAAAATCATTCGGCCGTTATATGAAAAGAAAACTATACATCCTCATTTGTCTTTCATTTTTTACTTTTCACTTTTCATTTTCGCAACAGGAAACACCCGGTGAAACTGCCCTGAAAAATGGCGATTACCAGAAGGCCATAGATTACTATGATATTGCTATTAAGGGTAATTCGAGCAATGCCGATATGTTTGATTTTCGGGGATATGCAAAGTATAAATTGAAAGATTATAAAGGAGCCCTGGAAGATTATAATAAATCGATCAAACTGGCGCCGTTTGATCCGGAAGCCTATTTTAACAGGGGTAATGTAGAGCATGAATTGCATGATGATGCTACTGTAAAAGCAGGTGCGTGGTTTCCTATAACTGCAAAAAAGAATTTGAGAGCACAGGAAATATCTATGGAGAACAGGCTGCCTATTATTTACCTTGTAGACAGTGCCGGAGTGTTTCTTCCTTTCCAGGATGAAGTGTTCCCTGATAAGGAACATTTTGGAAGGATATTCCGCAACAATGCAATTATGTCTGGTAGCGGAATCATACAAGTAGCTGCTATTATGGGTAGCTGCGTAGCCGGCGGAGCATACCTGCCTATTATGAGCGATGAAGCTTTTATTGTAAATAAAACAGGCACTATTTTCCTTGCAGGTTCATACCTTGTTAAAGCTGCTATTGGCGAGGATATTGATAATGAAACCCTGGGCGGTGCCACTACACATTGCGAAATATCGGGCGTTACTGATTATAAATGTGAGAATGACAAAGACTGCCTTGATAAAATCAGGAATGTATTTGATAAAATAGGCGCATTTGAAAAAGCTGGGTTCGACCGTAAGCCAAGCAAAGAACCAAAGAAAGATGCCAAAGAAATTTTGGGTATTATACCTGAAACGCGCGAAAAGCCTTACGATATGCGCGAAATAATAGAACGCCTGGTTGATGATTCAGATTTTGAAGAATATAAAACCGAATATGGTAAAAGTATTTTATGCGGCGTAGCGCGTGTTAATGGATGGGCAGTGGGAATAGTAGCCAACCAACGTAAAATTGTAAAAAGCAAAAAAGGCGAAATGCAGATCGGTGGTGTTATATACTCCGACTCGGCAGATAAGGCAGCACGTTTTATTATGAATTGCAACCAGAAACGCATACCTCTTGTATTCTTGCAAGATGTAACCGGCTTTATGGTGGGCTCCCGTTCAGAGCAGGGTGGAATTATAAAAGATGGAGCCAAAATGGTAAACGCCATGGCAAACAGCGTAGTGCCCAAGTTTACAATTATAATTGGTAACTCATACGGTGCTGGTAATTACGCCATGTGTGGTAAAGCTTATGACCCACGCCTTATTGCAGCATGGCCTACAGCTCAAATAGCAGTTATGGGTGGCGAACAGGCTGCCAAAACATTATTACAGATACAGGTAAGCACTTTGAAAGCGCAAGGCAAGGAAATTACCCCCAAAGACGAAAAAGAATTGCTGGATAGCATTATGGACCGCTACAAAAAGCAGATGTCGCCATACTACGCAGCAAGCCGCTTATGGGTTGATGAAATAATTAATCCGCTCGATACCCGCAAATGGATCAGTATGGGTATTGAAATGGCTAATCATGCTCCTATCACCAAGCAGTATAATGTTGGGGTACTGCAGACTTAAGCTATTACTTTAAGAAGTTTTATGGGGTCAACCAGTTGTTCTGAAAATGACAACTTTGGTAATCAGCATCTATCTTCACATAAATACCTTCTCTCAGCTTATGATTTATCCAATCGTTAACAACCTTAGCTTCTTTTTTAGATAAGGCCGCCGCCTGAATTTGCTGGTAGTCATCAGTTAAATTCGCCTTATGCGGCTTGGTAATATTGTTAAGCTTTATAATACGATATGCTTGTTTTGCATCAGGTGTATTATACAACATAGGCTGCGATACATCTCCCACTTTCATACTATTTATGGTAAAAGATATGGTAGGATCCAATTGGCCTAACTGATCCATGTCCCAACGTGATAATCCGGTTTGAGGGTTTAAAATAATACCGCCTGAGTACTTGGTGTTCTTATCATCCGAGAATCTGGCAGCAGCCTCATTAAAGCTCAAAGAATCTTTGGTAATAGCTTTGAAGATACTGTCTAATTCCGCTTTTGCCTTACCCATATCTTCCTCGGTGCCTTTAGGAACAATCAGTATATGCCTTACATCTACCAATTCTCCGTGACGATGAACTACCTGCAAAAAATGGTACCCGAATTGTGTTTCAAATACTTCGGAATAATCTCCGTCATTCAAACTAAATGCTCTTTTCTCAAATTCAGGGTCAAATTCGCGGCGCTTTATATCTTTATATAAACCTCCAAATTTTGCTGACCCCGGATCATCAGAATAAAGAATAGCCAGGTTAGCCATGCTTTCGCCTTTCAGTACACGTTGGCGTAATTCCTCACACTTCTGCTTGGCAAGAGCTTTTTCATCACTCGAAATAACCGGCTTTTTAATAATCTCAGCTAATTCAACCTGCGATTGTATAAATGGTATACTATCAACAGGTATAGACTCAAAGTATTTTCTTACATCCTCCGGACTAACAGTAATACCTTCAGTAACCTTACCCCTCATTTGCTGGGCAAGCAATATGTCTTTTACATCACCACGAAGTTCTTCTTTAAATTGCTCGGTAGTTTTACCATAAAAAGTCTCGAATTTTTCTTTTGAACCAAATTGGCCAATATAATAGTTAAGCCTCTTTTCCATTTCCTGGTCAACCTGGGCATCACTAATAATAATAGTTGAATCTTTCTCTGCTTCAACCACTAACAGTTTTTCGTATAAAAGGCTTTCCAATACTTTACACTTGGTCTCCGGAGTTGCCGCATTCTCAGCCACATATTCCATATACTGCGACTGCACTTCAGACTGAAGGATAATTTTGCCACCCATTACAGCAACAACCTTATCGGCCACCTGTGGCTGGCTTTTACAAGCAGCAGCAGCAAGCATAATTATAGAACAAATAATAAATCGTTTCATCACTTTTTTATAGGGTATAACGTAAAAGGTGCAAATTTATTGAAATTAGTAAGGGGTAAGGCTGTTTTTATACTTCTTAACCTTTTTTAACCCTTTGCTATAATCTTATCCACCTGCGCCTGGTGGAGGTTCAGTTTCCGCTTATTTAGGTGCATTGGGCGCTGCATTGGCTGCTATGGTTGCTAATCTTTCGGCAGGTAAAAAGGGATGGGAAGACAAACTGGAAGAATTTTCGGACTTTGCAGCTAAAGGACAGGTTCTAAAACAAAGACTACTCAAATTGGTTGACAA
>JABCZW010000102.1:0-124 GCA_013289475.1 Bacteroidota bacterium | reverse complement strand
GCTGTTTTTATACTTCTTAACCTTTTTTTTAACCCTTTGCTATAATCTTATCTACCTGCGCCAATATTTCGTTTTCAAGTTTTAAGGCTTCTTTTTCAATCTCATCTGCTTCAGCCAAAACCTT
>JABCZW010000101.1 GCA_013289475.1 Bacteroidota bacterium | reverse complement strand
GCTATACAGCAAAGAGCATTGGCAGAAAAACTGGTTTCATCAACCGATGCCGCTATTGCAAAAGCAGGCAAAAATGGCTTAGCCGGCGCATACAGGGTTATGGGTATAATTTACAGGCACCACGGCAATTTCCCTAAAGCATTGGAGCTTGAACTGAAGGCACTTGACCTGTGCAAAGAAACAGGGAATACTGATGGTATTGCATCTAACACCGGCAACATTGGCATAGTGTACTGGAACATGGATAATTATGATAAAGCGCTGGAATATTACCTGAAAGCTGAAGTACTGAATGAGGCATCGGGGAATAAAAACCATTTGGCTGCCAACATTGGCAACATTGGCATTTTGTACAGGCTTAAAGGAGATTTTACCAAGGCCCTGGAGTATGAATACAGGGCGCTGGATATGCAAAGCCAGATTGGCGACCAGTCGGGTATGGCAACAAACATTGGCAATATTGGCCTTATTTATATGCACCAGGGTAAATTCGATACCGCCCTTAAATATGATTTTAAGGCGCTGGCCATGATACGGAAAATAAACGAACAAGGCGGCATAGCCATTAACCAAAGCAATATAGGCAGCATATATATCTTTCAGAAAAAATTTGCTTTAGCAAAAATATACCTTGACTCGGCTATGCAACGGGCAAGAAAAATAAATGAAAAGGAACAGATAAAAAACATTTATGGTGATTATTGCGACCTGGATAGCGCTACCGGTAATTATAAGGCTTTAGCGGCCGATTACAAGTTATTTATCACCTACCGTGACAGCCTGGTTAATGAAGCCAATACAGAAAAAGCGCTCCAGACCGAAATGACTTCAGAGTTTGAACAAAAACAGGCGGCACAAAAAGCTGAACAGGATAAAAAAGATGCTGTAGCAGAACAAGAACGCAAAAAACAGGCTATTATACTTTATTCGTTTATGGCGGGCTTTGGGCTATTGCTAGTGCTGGCATTTTATATATATCGTGGATACCGCCAAAAGCAAAAAGCTAACACCATTATTACCGAGCAGAAAAAGGAAGTAGAACAGCAAAAAGCTATTGTAGAAGAAAAGAACAAGGATATTACAGCCAGCATCCGCTATGCATCGCGCATACAAAGGGCATTGCTCACAACAGATGAATATATTGGCGAACACCTGAAAGATTACTTTATACTTTTTAAACCGCGCGATATTGTTTCGGGAGATTTTTACTGGGCATTTCAAGCCCCTTTGGGGGATAAGGGGACCGGTCTCTTCTATCTCGCCTGTTGCGATTGCACAGGCCACGGCGTACCCGGCGCATTTATGTCGCTGTTAAATATTTCAATGCTAAATGAATCGGTTATAGAAAGAAAGATAACCCGCCCCGATCTTGTACTGAATTCCGTCCGCGGCAGCGTAATAAAAGCCTTAAACCCTGATGGCAAGGCCGAAACCAAAGATGGTATGGATTGTACACTGGCAGCATTTGACTTTACGAAAAAGGTAGTGCATGTTTCCTGTGCCAATAACCCCATGTGGGTCATCCGTAAGGGCGAGTGCATTGAAATTACACCCGACAAAATGCCCGTAGGCATACAGGACAGTGAACAAAAACCATTTACACTGCATAATGTAAACCTCGAAAAAGGTGATTGCGTTTACCTGTTTACCGATGGTTACGCCGACCAGTTTGGCGGACCGAATGGAAAGAAATTTAAATACAAAGCTTTACAGCAATTGTTAATTGATAATTGTCAATTGTCAATGAAGGAACAACACAAAAAACTTGAAAGCGCTTTTGAAAACTGGAAAGGCGGGCTTGAACAAGTTGATGATGTATTAATAATTGGAATAAGAGTTTAATTTCGGCTGATCACAGGTGTCTTCATGAAAAGAAAAAAAATACTTATAGCCCTATTCTGGATGGTAGTTGTACCGGGTACCTTGTACCTTTATTTTCTTGTTTTAGGCAATCTTGGTGATAATTATAGAAAAACGCATAAAGAAAAGCAGGTTGAACAAAAAACCGATACGCTGCTGAATAAGGGATGGAAATTTCACCAGGGAAGTGACACGAAATGGGCTTCTGCTGATTTTAACGACAGCGCTTGGGTCACAGTCCGCCCCGATTCTATGCCATTATCATATAATGGTGAAGTAGGATGGTTTCGCCTTGAATTAAAAGCGGACAGCTCGTTTCTTAATAAACCCGTTTCATTAGTAATGTATCATTGGGGCGCATCTGAAATTTATTTAGACGGCGAGAAGATTGCAGGTTTTGGTAAAATAAGCACCGATACGTTAAATGAAATAGGTATGGATCCGGCCTATTTACCGGTAAATATTCAGCTTCGTACTATACCGGTTCACCACATAGCGGTTCATTATTCCAACCTGCATTATTCAGGATATAAAAATTCACCGGGCCTGCCATCCGACAGAGCCTACCCCGGGTTTAAACTAAAAATGGAAGAGACCAGCACATCAGTTCATGATATACTTTTTTACCGCCAGGCAACTATCGGTGGGCTTTCCATGGGTATTTTCCTTTTAACGCTTTCATTGCTTCACTTTTTGTTTTTCATTTTTTACCGGAAAGCAAAAGAAAATTTTTATTATAGTTTGTTTGTGTTTTGTTATTCCATAATGTTCCTCTTTTCATCTCAAATTACATCTAAGCCACCGGTACAATTATTCTTCCATGCAGCAACCAACCTGTTTCTAAACCCCTTACTGCCATTTACGCTGCTGCTTTTTATTCGCCGTGCTTTCAACAGCAAATTTCCTAAATGGCTTTGGGCCTGTTTTATTGCAGCAGGCACAATAAGCATACTCGATTTCTTCACCAGCCATATAAATTCTACCCTAACCGCCTTTGCTGCTATATGGCTTATAATGGGCTGTATAACCACCATGCTGGTAAGTACCTACCATGCCATACGCAATAAAGCACCCGGCGCTAAAATTTTAGGTACAGGCATATCTGTATTTGCTTTATTGGCTTTCGCTGTTCTGTCTATTGCAATTTTTAATAATGGAAGTGTAAATATTAACCCTTCTAATTCCTTTGAAGCTTTGCTTATTATTGGTTCACTGCTCAGTATACCCATTTGCATGAGCATTCACCTGGCATATAGCTTTGCCGTAACAAATAAAAATCTTTCTGATAAATTAATTGAGGTAGAAAGTCTGTCTGCCAAAACTATTTCACAGGAAAAAGAAAAGCAGGAAATCCTGTCTCAGCAGAAGGAAAAACTTGAACTGCAGGTTATAGAACGCACCAAAGAAATATCGGGGCAAAAAATACTTATAGAGAAACAAAAACAAATAGTTGAAGAAAAAAACAAAGACATTTTAGATTCAATTAATTATGCCAAAAGATTACAAGATGCTATACTGCCACCATTAAGCTTAATTAAGCAATTCCTGCCCGATTCATTTGTTTTATACAAACCCAAAGACATTGTTGCAGGTGATTTTTACTGGATGGAGCGTGCCGGAGACAATTTACTTATTGCCGCTGCCGATTGTACCGGTCACGGTGTACCGGGTGCATTGGTAAGTGTTGTTTGCAGCAACGCACTTAACAGAACCGTTAAAGAATTTAAAATAACCGAACCCGGCAAGATATTGGATAAGGTACGAGAGCTTGTATTGGAGACTTTCGAGAAAAGTGAAAGCAATGTGCAAGATGGTATGG
>JABCZW010000100.1 GCA_013289475.1 Bacteroidota bacterium | reverse complement strand
TAATTCGTAATTGAATAGCCATCCCTAACGCAAACTACACCTCACTGTCGTCACTTTGTACAATCGTCACTGCGAGTTTCCGGCTTTGCGGAACGTGGCAGTCTCAGTTTTTGTGAAGGGGGAGGAGACTAAAACCCCATATAGGTCTGTGGATTCACAGGGTTGCCCTTGTACCACAACTCGAAATGCAAGTGAGGTCCGGTAGTCATCTCACCGGAGTTACCTACAATGGCAATCACATCGCCGGCCTTAACATAGTCGCCTTGTTTCTTAAGCAGCACCGAGTTGTGCTCATATACCGAAACCAGGTTGTTGTTGTGCTGCAGTATGATTACGTTACCGGTTGCCAATGTCCAGGTTGATACAATCACAGTACCATCGAGAGTTGCTTTGATGGCTTCATTCTCCTTCGATACTATGTCAATACCGTAATGTCCACCGCTTGGGTTAAAGCCGTTCGATACATAGCCTTTTAAAGGAGTGAAGAAGAAGTAGTCATTAATACTGTTATCAGATTTAGTTATGTTACCATTCAGCGATACATTATACGGGTTCTGCGATTCAACAGTTCTGCGCAACATAGAGTCATCGTGCGATGGAGGAACAAATGTTGTCACATGCTTGGTTGTGTCTGCATGGCCTTTCCCCGCAACCGAATCATGCAATGGTGCCTCACCCGATAATATGCGGTGTATGTTATCAATGTATTCTTGTCGGGCTATAAGTTCGTTGCTGAGCGAGTCGGTCTTCAGGCTCAGTGAAATAAGGTTCTTGCGCATGTTTATATCAGCATACCCTGGAATGTATTCACGCAATGGAGTAAAGGCAACGGCCCAAATAACTAATAAAATCAATGATACTACACCACCACCAACAATAGAAAAAAGAGCTATGGGTGAAATACGCAGTGAGAAGCGTTCTTCAAAAGTATCTTCCTTCCGGATGATGAAGAAATACCGCGTACGTAATCGGTTAAACAGACTTTTTTTCTTGGCTGGCTCTGCCATAAGGGGGCGTTAATTAATGAAAAAGCCCCGGTTTAAGGCGGAGCTTCTCATATATAATGTGCATAGAACTTACTTAGTCAAGTTCTACTTGTTGCATGTTGAAGGTTAGATTAACAATAGCCTGGTAATCTTCTCCTGCTTCGCGCATATCTTCATCATCTTCTTCGTAGTACCAGTTAATAATAACCTGGTTGCCCTGGCGGTGAATAGTTTCAAGTCTTTTAAGTACATCCAATATACACTTTGAAGATGCAGTATTGAAATACTCAAGTTGAATATCAACCTGTGTTGGGGTTGTAGGTGCACTTGCATATCTCTCAAGGCTTTCTACCAATGGCTTATAAAACTCAACTGAGTTTTCAGGTATCGAACGTCCCTTTATTTCAAGTTTTCCTTGCTTTGAATCGAATTTGATCGAAGGGGTTTTTGGGCTGCTTTCAATGGTGATTACTTCCATAGCGTGTTTTAGTTAATAGGGTTTATTATTGTTCAATCACTACGTTGAGAGTGAAAAATGAAAAATTGTCATTAATAGGTACGAAGTCGTAAAATAAAGGCTTGCCTGTTCTGCGTGCTATATCTATCATTCCAAGTCCTCCTCCTCCTTTATCCGACATTTGGCCGTTGTTCAATGTTCTCTTATAATGTTCCTTTACTTCTTCAGGAGTCAGTGAATTTATCTCATCCATCTTCTTTTTAAGAATTGGAACGCGATCATTCTTAATATAGTTTCCTGTAATAACATTATAGTGGCTGTTCTCTTTGCCAATCATAAAAATAGCGGTACGTGCCATTTCAGCGCTTGCCTCTAAGGATGGATCATCCATATGGTGATATAGGTTCTGCAACAACTCGACCAATACAATGTATACCTTCTTACGAAGCTTAGGCTCCTCCTGCATGTTATCCATCTTCGATTCAATAATCTGCAGAATAGATGTAAGCAGTTCAGCCGTAATATCACCCTTGAAAGATAACAGGATGTTATTGCGGTCCATTTTGTCGTAGAAATCGTGAATATCCATGTCTATTTCAGGCTTTCCTGTGGTTTGAGGTTATTATGTCCGTAATACATCAAAAGGCTTATTCTAATCTATTAAAATTATATTTTTCTTCATTTTTAATTAAGGGGGCTAAAAGAGAAAGGGCAAATATAATAAAAATGGTATGTCTGACAAAATATACAAAACATGCTCATTTTTTGGCTATTCCGTCGGTTTTTAATTTATACCTCATAATTGCTACTTGGGTTTATAAAGGATTATACTTTTTGAGGTTGTAGAATCAATAATGATTTGATTATTAATAAGTTAATTGTTATTGGCGTTTGAAAGTGTAAACCCAATTCAGAATATTGATTTTCAGTAATTTAAGTATTTAAGAATAGCGTATCCCTATAACAAGTATATCGTCAACTTGTTCGTGGTCGCCTCGCCAGTTAATTATACTGTTCTGTAAATGTGTTTCTTGTTCGGCTACCGGCAGGTTTTTAATTTCTTCAAGCATTTCTAAAAAGCGCTTCATCATAAATTTTTTACCCTTATCACCACCAAACTGATCGGCATAACCATCGGAGAACATATAAATAATTTCGCCATCTTTTAGTTTATGGCTATGGTTGGTAAAGCTGCGGGTATGATCAATTTGCGTACCGCCTATAGGCATTTTATCTGGATCTATTTTTCTTAATTCACCATTACCTGCAATAATCAGGGGCCGGTTAGCGCCTGCATATTCAATTTCTCCGGTACCCTTATTAAAGCAGCAAAGGGCCACGTCCATACCATCAGTTGTATCTATTGTACTCACGCCTTGTTTAAGTGCGGTTTGCACCATGCTGCTAAGATGGTTTAATATAATAGCCGGTGTTGTAATACCTTTTTCAAGCACTATCTGGTTAAGCAGGTTATGCCCTATCATACTCATAAGCGCACCCGGAACACCATGCCCGGTACAGTCGGCCGCAACAATAATAAGCTTGCCCTCATGTTCGCCAAACCAATAAAAATCACCACTTACAATATCTTTTGGCATATATAGCACAAACGATTCGGGTAGGTATTGTTTTATTTCTTCCAGTGGAGGAAGTATAGCCTGTTGTATACGTTTTGCATATTGTATACTGCTTGTAATATCTCTATTCTTCTCTGCCAGCTGATGTGTGCGTTCTTCCACTTTAGCTTCCAGCACTTTCTTTTCCTGTTCTATACGGCGGGTACGGTATTTTATAAATCCGAATACTGATGCCAGTATAACAATAATACACAGTGCGTAAAACCAGTTTGTTTTCCAAAAAGGGGGAATGATGTTAATACTTACAGATGCACCTACGGGGCTCCAAACACCATCGTTATTACATGCCTTTACCCTGAAGGTATAATGCCCCGGCGGTAATTGCACATAACTTGCCCAGTGGTGGGTAGTAGGCAGTGACCAATCGGCATCGGCACCTTCGAGCATATATTTATACTTGTTTTTCGATGGCATTTCATAATCGAGTCCAATAAATGAAAATGAAATAGTGTTCTTCTCCCATGAAAGTTCCATGTACTTTTTCTCAGTGGTAAGAGTATCTGTGAGGTAATTTTTCCCAAATAATTCGCACGTAGTTATACTAACAGGTGGTTCATGCATATTACCCAAAACCTTTTCAGGCACAAAACTTACAATACCCGA
>JABCZW010000099.1 GCA_013289475.1 Bacteroidota bacterium | reverse complement strand
CGGACTTTGCTTGATTATTTGTAATGCCAAATCTTTCAATGAAGAAACCAGGGCTTCAAATTCCTTATCGCTTTCGGCAGGCTGAATATCATCAATAGCTTTAACCTTAGCCTTCAGGTATGGGTCCTGCTGTGTAAGTTCGGTTATTGTAAAGCGCTTTTTACCCTGTATAATGGCAGTAGTACTGCCATCGGGCATTTTTAAGGTTTTAAGTATGTAGGCAATAGTCCCTGTCCAGTTAACATCATTTATTCCAGGGTCATCGATAGAGTCATTCTTTTGAGCCACTACCCCGATAGTTTTATTGCCGGAGTAAGCATCTTTTATAAGGCGGATAGATTTATCTCTGCCAACTGTAATGGGTATTACTACACCGGGGAACAGTACTGTATTGCGAAGCGGTAAAATAGGTATTTCGTCAGGAATCTTCTCCGCATTGATCCTCTTTTCTTCCTCATTGGTTAAAAGGGGAATGAATTCAGAATCATCGTTCATGTTCTCTAACCTGAATATATCTAAAGCTTCTTTTTCCGAAAAGTCTTTCATGTGTCTTTATTTAGTCATTAATAACACTATTCTGGTATCAATAAGTATGCCAAACTAACATTTTGTCATAAACCAGCCATTTTGCGTCATATTGTATCTTTGCAGGCATAATAAATGCAATATATGAAAATAGCTCTTATAGGATATGGTAAAATGGGTAAAGAGATTGAAAAGATAGCTCTGTCCCAAGGCCACCAGGTAGTATTAAAGATCGATGAATCTACTATATCGGACTTTACAATCGAAAATCTGAAAAAGGCTGATGCTGCAATTGAGTTTACTACTCCTGAAACCGCGGTAAATAACATACTCAAGTGTTTCGAAGCTAACGTGCCGGTGGTATGCGGAACTACAGGCTGGCTAAAACATTTTGATGAAATATCGAACCTGTGTAAAGATAATAATCAGGCTTTCTTTTACGCATCTAATTATAGCATAGGTGTGAATCTCTTTTTTAGATTGAATGAATACCTGGCACGGATAATGAAGCCATATTCCGGTTATACTCCTTCAATGGAAGAAATACACCACATTCATAAAAAGGATGCCCCCAGTGGCACAGGAATAACCCTGGCAGAAGGGCTTATTAAAAACCATGGGAACCTTAAGAACTGGGCGCTGGAAGAAAATGCCAAAGAAGGAGAATTACCGATATTATCGAAACGTGAGGGAGAAGTACCCGGCACCCATACTATAAAATACAAATCAGCCTGCGACGAAATTACCATAATCCATGAAGCCTACAATCGCAAAGGTTTTGCCGAAGGTGCCGTTATAGCTGCTGCATGGCTGGTTGGCAAAAAAGGGGTATTTGGTATGAATGACCTGCTTGGCTCTGAAAAATAACATAATTTAACAGTCGCTAATTTATTTAGAGACTCTATATTTGACATTTACCAATTAAGCTATGCTTCAAATTCAGCTTGTTATTTATGCAATCATTCTTGCCACCTTTGCAGGGCTTTGGAAAATATTTGAAAAGACAGGTGAACAAGGTTGGAAAGCGCTAGTACCTGTTTACAATTATTACATCTGGCTTAAAGTATTAAAGCGCCCATGGTGGTGGGTATTCATTCTCATTATTCCCGGCGTAGGCTTTATGATGATGATGGTTATGGCGGGTATTACAACACTTGGCATGCAGAAGAAGAGAGAATATGATTTAGCCGCGGCTTGTATTGCTCTTCCGGTCGAAATAGCTATTATTATTCTTGTTATTAAATCCGGTTCAGGCGCGCTTCTTATTGCAGCTATTACCGGAATAATTGGATATCTGACATACCATACATTAAAGATCCTTTCTTCACTTTGGACAAATAATAAAGCATCTGAGGAAGGAGAATCACCAACGATAAGATCTATAGTTTGGGGTGTTTTGTTTTTTATATCAATGCCTTTATATGGCTTCAGCAAGCTTGCATTCTCGGAAACAGATGAGGAAACCAGGATAAAAAAAGGGAAACGTTCTATGGGCATGGAATGGACAGAAGCTATTTCATTCGCCATAATAGCAGCCACAATTATTCGTACTTTTTTCATGGAGGCGTATACAATACCTACACCATCTATGGAAAAATCAATGATGGTGGGCGATTACCTTTTTGTAAGTAAGATCAATTACGGTGCACGTATACCTATGACTCCTATTTCTCTGCCTTTTGTACAAAGCACACTTCCACTTACTAAAAGCACACCATCATATCTCGATTGGCTGGAATACCCTGCTATCAGGCTGCCTGGTTTTTCGCATGTGCAACGACACGATATTGTAGTATTTAACTGGCCTGAGGGAGATACTACCACTGCCAATATTGATAACCCTAGTTATTATGCGCTTATACGCGAGTATGGTAAAGATGCTGTTTTGGGTAATCAGGATCTTGGTGGCAGGGGAGTTCCCGGAGCGATTATTGCGCGCCCGGTTGATAAGGAAGAGAATTATATTAAGCGTTGCATAGGTACACCGGGTGATACGTTAACCATTAAAAATTCCAACGTATATATCAACGGCAAGCTCGACAGTTTACCAACCGAATGCCAGTTTAATTACCTTGTTACGGGTGATGGGGTTCCGGATGTATATAATGGAAGGCCTATTGACCCTGATGATAAAACTAAGGGATATCAATACGATATTTCGTACAAGGGACAAACTGTAATTGATAAGAGATTACTTGATAAGTTAGATATAACTGAGCCGATACAAGTAATACCTGTTGACCCTAATAACCAGTCCGGCGATCCAAAGAATATTAAAGGATTCCTGTTAACCTTAACCAGGCAAAGTGCAGAAGAATTAAGAAATATTCAGGGTATAAAATCAGTAACTATATATGCGCAGGATAGTAATATGCAGGCTGACCAGAATATATTTCCGTCGTCACCAAATTACAAATGGTATGTCGACCAGTTTGGCCCGTTATGGGTGCCAAAGGCAGGTAGTACTGTAAAGCTTGATACGAAGAATATTGCACTTTATAGAAGGATCATTACAGCATATGAGCATAATTCTCTCGACATGGGTAATGGAAAGATATTCATTAACGGTAAGCCCACCGATAGCTACACTTTTAAAATGAACTACTATTTTATGATGGGCGATAATCGTCACAATTCAGAAGATTCACGCTACTGGGGATTTGTACCCGAAGATCATATTGTGGGTAAAGCTTCATTTATATGGATGTCGTTAAAATCTTTTGTGCCTTTCAAACAAAAGTTCCGCTTGAATCGCTTCTTTACCTTTATTAATTCCGATGGCCTTTCACGTTCTTATTTATGGCCGTTCCTGCTTATAATTGCTATTGCAGTAGGTTATTCCACTATAAAGAACAGGAAGAAAGATAATAGTTAAGGCAGGCTGTATACATACACATTATTTCCTACGCCTGTTACCAGGTAAAGTTGCCCGTCATTATTCATATCGGCAATACCGAATGCTGTGTTCCCATAAAGCGGGAAGTCATTGCATACGTTACCTGTTGAATCCCATAAATAGACTTTATTCTTTTCTGCATCAACGGCACCAATCCTGCTTTTGCCGTCGATATTTATAAATACAAGCAAGTTGTGCTTCATTGAATCTTTTACGCTAAAATGGAACATTACTGCTTTATCAGGCCTGTATGCATACACATCATAATTGGTCATAAATACCATATCAGTTTTTCCACCACCATCAATATCCACCGGCATAAAGGAAGGATTGTGAATAGTGCCCGGCAAATATTTCACGCTGGTTAAGTAATCGGTAAGGCTCAGCTGGTAAACCACCCCCATTGAATCGGCTGCGAACAAATATGTCTCAGATGCATCTTTACCTTTTATGATATTGAAGTCAGAAATATGCTCAGGTAATTTATTTTTAAATTCCATCCTGCTTTTTCCTTTTCGGTCGAATGCATATACTTTACCTTTTTCATCAACCGCAACTAAATAATCTTTATCTTCTACATTAACATACTTTACGGGGCATTTCACATCCGCATCTGTTTCAGGTGCTTTCCAATCTTTAAGACTTCTTCCCCCAATATCGTAGGCACGTATTTTATCATCGCCGCATGCTACTACTATTCTGTAATTCCTGTTTTCTTCGTAAT
>JABCZW010000098.1 GCA_013289475.1 Bacteroidota bacterium | reverse complement strand
AAATCATCCTTCTTCATGTGCTCGTCGCGCATTGGGTTATGCGTATCAATGCTATCCACCTTTGCTGTAAATTCAATCTCTGCGCCCGAAAGGTCATCAGCTGCATTCGATACCTTTACGTCAAAATCCTTAAATAGGCCGTCAATTTCCGATACAAGCATGTGGCAGGATTTCAAAAACTTCCTCATCGGAGTAGAAGCCGTCCGAATCCTTGTATTTATCCCAATGCATAAATTCCTTTTTCACCTCTTCCCTAAGGTGTGGAAGTAATTTTTTTACTTCGTCTTTTACTTCTTTCGATATTGTGTTACGCATACAGGAATTACGTTTTCATTTTCTTAAAAAGCGTGGGATATTTTACTTATTGTAGTTAAGGTACTCCGAGCACCTATAGAACAAATAAGAAAACACCCACGCTTATCGTGAGCATTATCCAGTTCTCTGTTCTTGTTTTTTAGCGGAGTTTTTAACTACGAGAATGAGGGTAACACTAAATCTTTTTCTAAGTACTAACTAACTAACTTACCGCCTGTAAAAGTAGCTGTTTATTAAACACTTAGAAGTTTTTTTTAAAAAATATTTTTTTGTTATTAATTGTTATTTGTTTTGTGAAATACTTTATTATACCGATATTGTATTAATTATAAAATTACTACATTTTCAATTACAATAAAAAGATGCATGTTTTGTCGCCTTATTTTATTGGTATATCGCGGTTTATTTATAAATGAGCGTGTAAATTGCCTGATAATGAAGCTGCCTCGTATGCTGTGAGTAGCAAGCATATGGTAGAAATAATGAGAGAAAATCATGGAAATCAGTGGTTAATTGGTAGCTTCTCCTATCTTTTTTATGAAGCAATAATGGACCGCATCAATAACAATAGTTCCATTAAGGTCTTCCACATCATCGAGGTCAGTCAGGAGCAAGAAGTTTTTATAATCGAAGCGGAAACATTTGCTGCATGAAGGATGTTTAGCATAGGCCACATTAAGATATATAATGCTGCGGGTAGTATCTACGCTGTTAACGGTTATTGAGCAACCATGTGCCACTATTGATTTTGTACCAATGCGGCCCTGGTTACTTACAAATACATAACGCTTAAAGCCATTGCTGTCGCCGTTAATTTTAAAGCCGTCATCATTAAACCGGAACATAAATACTTCTTTCGATAACTTGTTGCAGGTTATACTGTCAGCAACAAAGTTCAGTTCCATAAAGTCTTTCTCAGGGGCCTTATTGTCGAAGTAAAAAAGGTAGGTACCAACGCCATTGTTGCTGGGCATGGTCATATAATCTCCGCTGCCGCCTACATTATATAGCCTGTACTTATCGGCCATTTCCTTCTTGTCCCCGGCATATTTCCAAACTACCGGGTAAGGTATTTCTCCCGGGGTAACCTCTGTTTTAATGGCATCGGTGTTCTTTATCTTAAAGTGCTTGGTAAAGTAGGTCATCCATTGCACTTTGTTTAATACCTGCGGCTGCACTGTGGTTTGGCAAAATACTGTATGGCCAATCAGTACTATGCTTAGTAATGCGTAAAATCTATTCTTTAGTGGATGCATCATGTTTCAAAAATAGCAATAAGATTCTGTTACCTGAACTGATAATCTACACCTGCAATTATTTGTGTAAGCAGGGTAGAAGGGGCATCGGTTGCAACAGCACGGCCTTCAATTTTATACGATACGGGTGAATGTGCTGCCAGGTATTCTTTCATTGTATCGTGCAGGAGGGCACCTGTTTCCCGTGCATGTTGTACATTGGTAATCCTGCAAATTGTATCATCAGGGTCTCCGTCGCGCTCGCAGGCACATACCGAATAAAGTTTATTCATATCAAACGGTTTGTCGCCAATGGTAACCGAATTCACTCTTTTCCCCCGTTCGTTCGCAATGGTAAAGTTTATCTTCATGCCGCTGAACCTTACCAGCCATCCACCAAAACGCCTGGTGGCATCGGGCGAAAATGTTTTATCAAGCTCATCTTCCAGCCATGTCATTATTTGTTTGCCGGTTGCATCGCCTTTGTGTATAGCAGAGTTTACAGGCAGCATGCTCCACATGTGGTCAATAGTAATGTCGGCTACTCCGGTTTTTTTATCAGGCACAATAGGGTGGCAAAATCTGAAGCCGTTCGAAATGGCTATATCGGTCTTTGCTTTTTCCCGCAATGCATCTGTTATCATATTATCCATAGGCGACTCTAATGTAAAGTAGCGCATCAGCGGAGTTGTTGTTTTTCCAATAACGGTTACAAGGTCTTTTTTATAAGGTGCCTTGGCTTCTTCCACCAATTTCAGCATTTCCTCATCAGCTTTATATTTTTCGGGGTCAACATCAATAAGTTGGTAAACCTCATCTTTTATTTTTCCATCTTCTATAATAATATCAAGTTTGCCTACAAACGAACCGAATGCACCAGGTTCGGTAACCTTGCTGTATTTGCCCTGTATGGGTTTGCGTATCCGTTCGTGTGTGTCGGCTCCTAAAACATAATCTACTCCATTGGCATAATCCTGGTTCGATAAATACAATTGCTGTGCCATGCCCATGTGCGATATTACAAATACCATATCGCATTTGTTATCTTCTTTCAAAAGCTTCACATAGCTCGCCAAATCCTGCTCGGGCTTGGTGAATTTTATTCCCTTACTGTAACCGGGTGATTGACGTATTGGTGTAAGCGGATCATTGTACCCCACAAAGCCAATTTTTACTCCTCCCAACGTAAATACCTGGTATGGGGGGAAAAGCAATTCGTGTTTTTCATCTTCGCTGTCGAACATGTTGGCGCATATTTTTTTTGCCGTGTACATATTCATATCCTTCAGCAGCATTTTCTTTTTATAAATAACTTCCCAGTTACCGGGCAAAACCAGGTCGTACTTAATATTGTTCATCAGCGGCACTATGGCCTGTCCTTCGGTGAGTGATGCTACTGCACTGCCCTGGAAACAATCTCCACCATCTACTAACAATGTATTACCCGGATTCTCTTTGCGTAATTCATTAAGCATTGTTTTTAATGTTGCAAAACCACCGCGGTTTCGGTAAACGTCTTTATTATTCTCCCAAAAAAATTCGGGGTGAGTATCGAGCTGTGCATGTATATCAGCAGTGTGTAATATGGTAAAGTGTTTTGCTTTGCCATCTTTAACGGCTTTGTTGCCAAGCATCTCTTTTATCTTTCCATCGTCTTGCAGCCAGTAACTAAGCGCAGGGCTCATCTTGGCACCAATGAGTCCCATGCTTCCATACCGGATAAAATCTCTGCGGCTGTAATCGTGTTGCTTTTTTTGTTCCGCTTCGTTTTTTATTTCCTCATGGCTGCATGAGCATGATCCTTCGGTATGATTACATTTATTCTCGCTCATAATCTAATCAAGTGTTTTTCTTTTTGCTCATTTGTTTCCTTGCCTCAATAATGGGTTTATATGGGCCATACTTGTGCTGTACTTCAGTAAAGCCATCGGCATAAGGTCCATAAGGGTAATCGATTGGCTTGGCAGATATATCGGGCCAGTCTGAACTCATGTTAAACACAGGCCTTGGCTGCGAATTAATAAATGCTGCCACATCCCAGGCTTCTTCATCAGTAAGTTGAGGGTTTTGGTAGTCTACGCCAAAAGGCATATTGTTCTTTATATAGGTAGCAAGCCGGGCAAGCCTTAATATACCTGCACCATTATTATAGCTATGCTCGCCCCAAAGCGGAGGATACTGATATCCTGTCTCGTCAGCATTTGGCATTCCCTTGCCGCTACTGCCATGGCATGCATAACACTTTGAATTGAAGATATCCTTCCCTTTATTTGTATCGGCAGCCCTCTCGAGGTAAGCAATTTCCCCTCCTCCGGCACCGGCAACAGTTTTTCCTTTCGGCACATCTTTACCAACCCATTTTATATAGGCTGCCATGGCCAGCATTTCTTTACTGCTGGTATCAATTGCTTTGCCATTCAAGCTGCGCTGCATGCAATCGTTTACACGTTTATAAATATTTTCAATAGTACCTGAACGGGGGCGAAAGCGTGGATACATAGATGCTACGGCTCCAAAATTATTGCCGAATGTTTTTGTACCTGCCTGCTGGTGGCAGTTTTGGCAGTTCATACCGTTGCTAATGTGTGCAACTATACCTTTAGGGCCTAGATAGTAAGATGTGTTTGCGATCAACTTCTCACCGTAGCGTAT
>JABCZW010000097.1 GCA_013289475.1 Bacteroidota bacterium | reverse complement strand
ATGAAGCGTAATCAGCAATATAAGTCTCGTTTATCAATTTGTTCTGGCTCGCTTTGTTTAATGGTATGGTAAAGCGATGTGCTTCATTATGAAACAGAATATTATTCCTGTGTATCCAGCCTTTTTTTATAAAGTTCACATTGTCGAAAAAAACAAAAGAATCAACAGCCGTTACCAGTTGAAAATATCCAAGGTAAGGCAGGAAATAGGGTTGCATAATTGCCACTACCATATAGCTATAGAATTTTGTTAATAATTCCAATAATTCTTTTTACATCATTTATAGCTAAGTCGTTGTATAGGGGCAGGCACAACACCCTTGATGAATAATCTTCTGAAACAGCGCAACTGTCTACCTTATTCAAATAGGGTAACTGATTCAAACTGGGGTAAAAATACCTCCTCGGAATAATATTGTTATTCTTGAGCGCATTGGTTACGTAATTTAACTTTTCTTCGTTTTCAAGTAAAACCGGGTAATATGAATAATTGTATAATGTTCCTTCTGGAACTGAAGGTATGCTTATTTTCTGCGGATTCAATAACGAGGTATATACTTCGTAAAGTTCTTTTCTTTTTTCTATTAGTTCAGGCACTCTTGACAACATGCATAGGCCCATAGCTGCATGAACTTCAGAATTTTTTCCATTTATGCCCATGGTGTAATAATTATTACCTATGTGTCCAAAGCTTCGGTACAACTTTATTGTTTCAGCTAGCACATCGTCGTGGACAATAATAGCTCCACCTTCAATAGTGTGAAACAATTTGGTAGCATGAAAGCTTAAGGTGGAAACATCTCCGTAATGCGCAAGTTGCTTGTTACGGTAAATTGTACCAAATGAATGAGCCGCATCATATATAATTTTCAGGTTGTGCTTGCGGGCTATTTTTTCAATCTTCTCTACATTACAGGGAATACCATATACATGCGTGGCAAGTATGGCTTCTGTGCTACCTGTTATCTTTTCTTCAATTTTAGAAGGATCGATACAGAAAGTCTTTTTATCAATGTCCACAAAAACAGGTTTACAATTTTCCCAAAGCACTGAAGTAGTTGTGGCTACATAAGAAAAAGGAGTAGTGATTATTTCTTTAGTAATGCCAAGGCTTTTTATGGCAATTTGTATGGCAATGGTGCCATTCGATGTTAAGAAAAGGTGTTTAACTTCAAAGTACTCTTTCAATTTTTCTTCCAGTTCAATTACTAAAGGGCCGTTATTAGTTATCCAACCACTTTTCCATATTTTCTCCAGATAAGCTGTATATTCTTCAAGTGGAGGTAGGTATGTTTTGGTTACTGGGATCATTATATTTTCCTTAATGCCGCAATATAAGCTTTTTTAGTGTATGGTAAGATGAGGCTATTCCTGTAAGCGGTAGTAGTATATTTTGACGTCTTTGTTGTTAAATTCTTTCTCATGATATCTGTCTATTCTTTTATCTCTCTAAAGGAGAAAAAAATTGGAGTTTTTTGAAAGATAAATGCTTTTTAGTAGTAATAAAATACAATCTTAAGAAATCCGCCTAATGAAGCCTTTGATTTTTGACCTAGAAAACTCTACAATAGTATTAATCTTACTTGGGCCCCATTTTACAGATATTTCATAGCCCTCTTTCATTAGTTCTTCAGCCAAAAGCTTATGTGCAATATATTTTTCTTCTTTCGACAATCTGGTTTTCCATAAAGGTTGTCCTCCTATCCTTTCCGAATATTTAATAGTTTTATCGGGTATGCTTACCATATTCTCTTCACCTGTGGTTTTTAAAGCTATACTGTCAATTATTTCCGGCAGGGTATTTATATTACAGAAATTCAATACGTGTTTTAATTCTGAACGAAAATCATCCAGCAGTTTTTCGTAATGAATTTCGAGATATTTATCAGAACCAAATTCTCTGGCTTTCCTTGCTGCATTTTTATATTCAATCCAGTCTATACAAGCGCCAGAGAAAAGGGAATTCCCGAAGCCTGATTTATACCATGACTTGTGCCATGATGATGCAACATCCCGCCCATCACGGATTATATGAATAAATTTTGCTTCGGGAAGATAGTAGTGAATCAAATCTACGCAAAATGAATATTCAGGACTTTTATCAAGTATCACTTTATGCAGTGGCACTGATGGAAGGGTGGAATATATATTTGTTATAAAGCTTTTCACCTGGTTATCCAGTTTTTCTCTTTTCCAGAGATGAGGAAGACCCGCTCTCCATTTACCTTGCTCAATGTATTTTCCCTCCCTTTCAAAGTTACTTACTATGGGTTTCACATACATGTTAAAAACTGTAAGTTCAGCATCTGTAGACAATACTTCAGGATGGGAAGCAAGCGCAAAGTGAAGCCAGGTAGTCCCGCTTCTAGGTGCACCAATAATAAATATAAATTGTTTGTTTGAAAGATCAGGCATGGTTAATTTTCCAGTTATTGCTGTTTAGCCTGAAAAAACCTTTACTTTTACCCATCCAGGCACCTAGTTGCATAGTACGGGGTATAATCTTAACAGTTAAAACCCCCAACAATTGTTCTAGTATTTTTTTTCTGTTCTCAATAAAAAGTAAATTAATGCCGAATTCACCTTCATTAAAAAAGTTTGCGGGCAAGTTAAGTGTGTATGAAATATTGCCCGCCCTGTCTGCATTGTCTAATTCATTTGTTGTTCCGGCAGTTCCGCACACAAGCAATATATTACCTTCGAAATCGGTTAGTTGGCAAGTAATATCGAGTTTAAAGTTTTTTATTTTTTTGTCAACCTCAATAGTAATGGAAAAGCCATCATCCATTGTAATGATTGACCTGTCCTTGTTGCCGCTTTTTACTTCAATCGATTTTAGGGAGAATTTCTCATTATTCACGTCAATGTTTTTCAAGCAAAGAACATCAGTTTCAGTTCTTAATGCGTTTCCAAGGTAATAAAGAATGGCTTTGTCAACTTCTCCTATATAGTTAATTTCACCATTGCTGAGGTATAATGCACTTGAACACAAGCTACGGATAGCAGTTATATTATGGCTTACAAATAAAACAGTTCTACCTTCACTAGCAACATCCTTCATTTTGCCAATGCATTTTTTTTGAAATTCAGCATCACCAACTGCCAATACTTCATCTATTATCAGTATTTCAGGTTCCAAGTGGGCTGCTACCGCAAATGCAAGCCTCACGGTCATACCTGAAGAATATCTTTTTACAGGTGTATCTATATACTTGTCTACTCCAGAAAATGCTACGATTTCATCAAATTTCTTTTTTATTTCTTTTTTAGTCATCCCTAAAATGGCGCCATTCAGAAAGATATTTTCTCTCCCGGTAAGTTCGCCATGGAATCCGGTGCCTACTTCTAATAAGCTGGCTATACGGCCCTTTACCTTATATTCTCCTGTAGTAGGAGTTGTAATCCTTGATAATATTTTAAGCAAGGTTGATTTTCCGGCGCCATTTTTGCCGATTATTCCAAGTACTTCGCCTTGCTTTACTTTAAAACTTACTCCTTTTAATGCCCATACATATTCGCTATCGCTTTTAGCATCACGGGTATTTTGTTCACCTATTTTCAGGTATGGGTCTTCTTTGCCACGTGCCGTATGCCACCATCTTCTTAAATCATGAGACAAGGTACCTGTACCTACACTGCCTAAGCGGTATAGTTTACTTATATTATCTATTTCAAGTATTATATCTGACATCGCCAATTTTTTAAACTGTATCCATGAAATTCTTTTCTGTCTTGTTGAAAAGCAATATACCCATAAAAAGAGCAATAAGCATAAAAAGAGTGCTATAGCCTAATAAATACCAACTAAAAATACCTTTTGAGAAAAATGCATTGCGGAACCCTTCTATAACTGACGTCATTGGGTTGAGCATTACAAGAAGCCTCTTTTTACTACCCGGACTGGTTAGCGATAGCGGAAAAATAGTCGGTGTAAGATACATGAGTAGTTGTATACCAAAAGTTATCAGGTAGCTAAGGTCGCGGTATTTAGTGGTAAGCGATGAAACAATCATGCCAATACTAAGGCCAAGGCCTGCCATTATTATAATAAGTAATGGAATTGCCAGTAGGTGCATATTTAAGTGCAAGGTGAAGCCCCTGAACAGTATGAAGTAAATAAAGAAAATGATGAATAACAGAAACTGCATTGCAAAGCTTATTAAGTTGCTCACTACGGTTGAAAGCGGAGTAATTAGCCGCGGAAAGT
>JABCZW010000096.1:1719-4267 GCA_013289475.1 Bacteroidota bacterium | reverse complement strand
AAGTTCATTAAGACCAGCTCATCTAGAGAAGTTGCGAAGCCTTATAAATATTACCATTTTATTATATTTGAACACAGATTTGAGAGCTATGGAAATTTCGAAAATATATGAGCCCACTTTAGCAGAAGAGAAGTGGTATAAGCATTGGATGGAGAAAGGATTCTTCCATTCAGAACCGGATGGGCGCGAGGCATACACAATGGTTATGCCACCGCCAAACGTAACAGGAGTATTGCACATGGGGCACGTGCTGAACAATACCATACAGGATGTGTTAGTTCGCCATGCACGCATGAAAGGTAAAAATACTTGCTGGGTACCCGGTACCGACCATGCATCTATAGCTACCGAAGCTAAAGTTGTAGCCTTGCTCAGGGAAAAAGGTATTTCGAAGCATGACTTAACACGTGATGAGTTTTTGAAGCATGCCTGGGAATGGAAAGAAAAATACGGAGGCATAATTATTGACCAACTAAAAACCTTAGGCTGTTCATGCGATTGGGAACGCGTTCGCTTCACCATGGATGATGATATGAATGATGCTGTTATACATGTATTTACCGACCTGTATAAGAAAGGGTATATCTATCGTGGCGTACGAATGATAAACTGGGACCCTAAGGGTTTAACTGCAGTATCGGATGAAGAAGTAAACCATAAAGAGGTTGATTCGAAGCTTTATTATGTACGCTATAAAGTAGAAGGCACCGCCGACGAATGGATAACTGTTGCAACTACCCGCCCCGAAACTATTTTGGGCGATACTGCTGTTTGTGTTCACCCCGATGATAAACGCTATGCACACCTGAAAGGCAAAAAAGTAATTATACCTATAGTTAACCGTTCGGTACCTGTAATATTTGACGAATATGTAACTATGGAATTTGGTACCGGTGCATTAAAGGTAACACCTGCACACGATGTGAATGACTACAACCTTGGCATTAAGCACGGCCTGCAGGTTATTGATGTGCTTAACCCTAACGGGACTATGAGCAAGGAAGCAGGTTTTTATATAGGAGAAGATCGTTTTAAAGTGAGAGAGAAGATTGCAATTGACCTTGAAAAAATGGGCCATATTGTAAAGACAGAAAACATAAAAAACAAATTAGGTTATTCAGAAAGAACCAATGCAGTCATAGAACCAAGAATATCGTTGCAGTGGTTTTTGAAAATGGATAAGGTTTCGAAACCGGCGCTCGATAATGTACTTAACGGAACCATAAAACTTATTCCGGATAAATATATAAATACCTACCGCCATTGGATGGAGAATGTACACGACTGGTGTATATCCCGTCAACTTTGGTGGGGCCAGCGCATACCTGCATATTATTGTGTTGATAATAAAACAGCACAGTGTAAAGAACCAATTGTATCTGAAAAAGCACCCGCTGAATGTCCACATTGCAAGAGTAAAAACCTGAGGCAAGACGAAGATGTGTTGGACACATGGTTCTCATCTTGGTTATGGCCAATAAGTGTATTCGAGGGATTTAAAGAACCGGGCAATAAGGATATTAATTACTACTACCCTACCAACGATTTGGTTACTGCACCTGAAATACTTTTCTTCTGGGTTGCCAGGATGATCATTGCAGGATATGAATATTTAGGCAAAGAACCCTTCAGCTATGTTTACCTTACCGGAACAGTACGAGATAAGATAGGCAGAAAAATGAGTAAATCATTAGGCAACTCTCCTGATCCACTCGACTTGATTGCTCAATATGGAGCTGACGGAACAAGGGTTGGAATTCTTTTGTGCTCACCCGCAGGTAATGACTTAACATTCGATGAATCGCTTTGCGAACAGGGAAGAAACTTTGCCAATAAGTTGTGGAACGCATTCCGTTTAATTCAATCGTGGGAGCCTGTTGACACAGAACCGGGAGATGTAAGTATTTATACCAATTGGTTTGAACATAAACTTAGTGAGCAAGTTGAATCGATTGAAAAAGATTTTGCTTCATACCGCCTTTCAGAAGCATTGATGTCTGCATACAAACTTACTTACGATGATTTCTGTGGACTATACCTTGAACTCATAAAAAGTTCGTGCGGTAAGAACCCACCGCGTAAAGTATATGATATAACTATCGGCTACTTAGAATCACTATTAAAGATATTGCATCCTTTTGTACCGTTCATTACCGAAGAGATATGGCACCAGACAAAAGAGCGCAGTGAGAAAGATTGCATTATTGTTGCGCCATATCCTGCAGTTAAAAAATATGATACTGCATTACTTGCCAGCTTCGAATTACAAAAAGAATATTTGAGATTGGTACGTGGCATACGCCAGCAAAACAACATATCTCCTAAAATTGAACTGAGCCAGATAGAACCTGCATCTTCAACAACATTAACAGCAGGGGTAATGAAACTGTCAAATACAGTTTATGCAGCTAATGGAGATAAATCAGCCCGCACACTTGGTTTTGTACTCAAGGATAAGCAATATTCTTTCGGCCTTCCTGAAGGAATGGAACTGGATGCAGGTGAGGAAAAAGAAAAACTTGTTAAAGAGCTGGAATACCACAAAGGC
>JABCZW010000096.1:376-1709 GCA_013289475.1 Bacteroidota bacterium | reverse complement strand
GTTCCGTCAGCTCCATATTGAGCAATCAAAAGTTTATCGCTAATGCCAAACCGGAAATTCTACAGAACGAGATGAATAAAAAAGCGGATGCTGAGGCTAAAATTGCTGCTATTGAAAAACAATTGGCAAGTCTCAATTAAGGATTAGGGCTTTTTGCCCCACCTTCTTTTTTGCCGCTGTTCTTTATCCGCTCCCTGATCTTGGCTATTAACTCACCAATAGAGTTAAAACTTTCACGATACGTTAGCCCTGCCCCTTGAGTATATGGCGCATTCTGTAAGTTGGTAGCAGTGTTATCATTTGCTTTGTTAAACGCTTTAAACCTCAATTTACCGTCTTTGCTCACCAGGTATTCCACTGTAACCTCGCCTACTACGTTGTTTGTATTTTCTGTCTGGTTACCACCTGCAGTAGTGCCAATCTGTGCCATATCGGTATTGACCAATACCCGCCCGCCAAGCAACTCAGTAGACAAAAGCAACTGAACTTCCTGCGGAGTTAGTGTAGAAGCCGGGTTTATATTGACACCAACGTTTATCTTGTTACTGATACTATTCAACAGATTGGTCAGTTGGCTTGAGAGGATGGCCGTTGCAGCCGTTCCGGGAATTATAGTAGACGTAGGCGCTCCATTACCTCCGCCTTCCTGTACAGGTAAAAAGCTTTTAATGATCAACAGGGCAAATACCTGTCTGTTCATCTCATCAGGGTTTGACAGGTAGCTGGATACTGTCTGGCGTGTATCCTGATCTACTGTAGGCAGATCAATATCAAATTTTATATCAGGTGCTGTTAACTTACCGCTAAGATTCAAATTGCAGTTAACCGGAACACTTCTCGAATAGGCAGGATTAGAGTCAAATGGGAATAAAGGCTTTAATGTAGTACGTACCAGGTGAGTTGTACTAATGTTTATTTCAGCATTATACGGATCCCCATTCCACTGAATAGTTCCGCCCGGTTGCAGATAGAAATCCTCGTTAATTACATTTTGCAGCACAAAGCGGTAGCTTCCATCTGTTACTGTGTAATTACCGCGCATCGAGAAATCACCAATATTATTCATTGCTATCTCAACATTACCATTACCCTTACTGGTTAACATATCGCCAACCTTCGATGCAAATATTACTTTGGTTGTAGCATCCGGAGTTATATGTACGTTGAAATCCATTTGCAGCCCGTATAAGTTGACTTTATATAATTGTTTCTTCTTCCCTTTCGGGTCTTTTTTATTTACAAAGTGTATAAAATCACTTTCCTCAACTTCCGACGCATTGGACAATGGAATATTGAAAACAGTCTTTTTTTGCGTAGTTATGTTAGCATCAAT
>JABCZW010000096.1:0-357 GCA_013289475.1 Bacteroidota bacterium | reverse complement strand
CCGAAATAACTGCTATTGTTATCATCCTTAGTATCGAGACAGAAAAAATTGTTTGTAGTTATACCAAAATCCAAGCGTAAATTTTTAAAATGATTATGATACAGGTTACCGCTCACCATTGCCGTATCGCCCTTATCATCAAACAAGCGGGATGGCCTAACCTTAAAAGTATCCGGGGCAATTGTAATATCAATCTCCGGTGAATGGTAATACGTATTCAGGTAATCGACCTTTATTTTTTTCACATCAGCCACTAATTCTCCTTTAAAAACAGGCTTATTTAAATTGCCTGAAATGTGGATATTGCCTGCGAGGGTACCATCCATATTTGAACAAATTCCTTTGGTATATGAATTA
>JABCZW010000095.1 GCA_013289475.1 Bacteroidota bacterium | reverse complement strand
TTTGCGCGTTAGCGTATTGTGAATTACAAGAGAATTGTTTGACATATTACTGGGCTACTGTGGCTATTTTACGGTTTCTTCTGCTTTCCATAGATGCGCGTATGTCTTCTATACGACCCTTAGGAATAGCACTGATAAGGCGTTTGGTGTATTCTTTTTGAGGGTTAAAGTAAATATCATCGGCATCGCCAAGCTCTTCAATTTTTCCATTGTAAAGCACCAGCATCCTGTCGGCAATAAACTTAACCACCGAAATATCGTGAGAGATAAATATGTAAGAGAACCCGAAATCTTTTCGCAGCTCTGCGAGGAGGTTGAGAGCCTGAGCTTGTACAGACACGTCGAGAGATGATACACTCTCATCGCAAATGATAAACTCAGGATTAAGTGCCACTGCACGGGCTATGCATATGCGCTGCCGTTGTCCGCCTGAGAATTCATGCGGATACCGTTCAAAGTGCGAGGCATTCATATTAACACGCTCCAATAATTCAATAACCCTGTCCTTGCGCTGCCTGTTAGTTTGTAATATTTTGTGAACCTGCATAGGTTCCATAATAGCTTCACCAATAGTAATGCGTGGGTTTAAGGAAGAATAAGGGTCCTGGAAAATGATCTGCAGTTTTTTGCGGTATTCGCGCATCTCCCTATCAGAAAGCTTTAACAAGTCTTGGCCTTTATATACTATACTGCCCGAAGTCGGTTCAATTAACCTAAGGATGGTTCTGCCCAATGTTGTTTTTCCTGAACCCGATTCACCAACAACACCAAGGGTTTCTCCGGGGTAAATATCGAATGTCAGATCATCAACTGCCTTTACATGGTCGTATGTTTTGCCGAAAAGACCTTTTTTTATAGGGAAATAGGTCTTAAGGTTTTTAATCTGCAATATAGGCTCCTGCTTATAAAGCTTTTCGTGTGCCTGTTTGCGTACCTCGGGTGTGATAATGTATTTATCTACTACGTCACTTATTTTAATGGCAGGTTTATTGAGGCCACCATCCTGAGCAGGCTTCATAAAGTCTGATACGGTAGGCAGTATATAAAGACGTTTATCTAATGGAGGGCGGCAAGCCAAAAGCCCTTTTGTATAAGGGTGCTGTGGGTTTGCATAAACATCTAATATATTGCCCTGCTCAACAATCTTTCCCTTATACATTACCAATACCTTCTCGGCAATTTCGGCAATTACGCCAAGATCGTGTGATATGAATATGATACTCATATTGTTCTCGGCCTGTAACTCTTTCATCAAATCGAGTATCGCAGCCTGAACGGTAACATCGAGTGCGGTAGTCGGTTCATCGCAAATAAGTATTGACGGTTTGCATGACATGGCCATGGCAATCATAACCCTTTGCTTTTGCCCACCCGAAAGTTGGTGAGGGTACGAATCTATTATAGCCTCGGGGCGCGGAAGTTTTACCTGTTTAAATAATTCAAGTGTACGGTGCCTGCTTTCTTTCTTTGAAACGTGCTGGTGAAGTATAATTGCCTCCATAACCTGGTCGCCACAGGTATATACAGGGTTTAACGATGTCATAGGCTCCTGGAAGACCATAGCAATTTCATTTCCCCTGAAACTGCGCATTTCTTTATCACCCAACTTGGTAACATCTACCATACCACGTGTACGTGAATTAAATAGTAATTCTCCGGTAGCTACCTTGCCTGAACTGGGAATAAGGCGCATAAGCGCCAGTGAACTAACTGTTTTTCCTGAACCCGATTCGCCAACTATACCAAGCGATTCGCCTTTGTTAAGAGAATAGCTTATGCCGTCAACGGCACGTACTGTATCATCCTCACTTTTAAAATCAACCGTCAGATTTTTTACCTCCAGCAGCGTATCACTCATAAAAACTCACAGTTTTGTAAGGGCGAAAGGTACAGAATTTTAGTGAATTGGCGATGGTTAAGGGTGCTAATCTTCAAGGTAATATACCAATGACAGTTTTCCAAAGTCATATTCCTCACTTTCATCGCTTAACGATACTTTTGCCGTTTTTCCAGCCATTTTCTTTATTTTCCATATAGTACTACCTCCATTAACGGTGCCATCTCCATATTTTGTGGTAAAATAATCGGCCAGCTTAAGTTTTAATGCTGCGGCAGCAGAATCAGTAGCAACAAAAACATCTTCGTCAATATCAGTAAGCTTTTGCTGATCGAAATTATAGGCAATCTGAAAGTTGTTTAGCGTATCTGCATGTTCGTACACCGAATCAGGATAAAGGGTATCCATAGGCAATGTGTAATACAAATAATTGCTGTCCTTTTCATCAGGAATTTTTTTTTCGGCACCAAGCACCGTTTTTAAATCCATACCCAAAGCCACATGTCTGAACTGGCTAGTGCCATCACCAACTAATAATTGAACAAGGCTTATTTGTGTGGGAGTGACCTTATCTTTACTATGGTCTCTGCAGGAAATGAATGCGATAGAGAACGTGGTGATTGTAAATAGAAGGAGAATATGTGGATGTTTTATTTCCCGGAGTTTCATGCAGTTTTCGAAAACGAAGTGCGAAGATAGTAAGAATCAACGATAATCGTTTTTATTTTAGCCACGAATTACACGAATTTATTTAACAAATAGCTATGTTAATTAGTGAAATTAGTGGCAAGAAAAGGCTCAACTATAAACTATACATTTTGCCCGGAAGCGATTTAAGCACGCCTGCAAATTCAAGAGTTAAAAGGTGCGATGAAAGCAGGCCGGGCGCAAGTTTTGACGTTATAGCAATATCATCTATATACATAGGGCCGGCATTACCTTTTATAGTGTTTACAATAACTTCTTGCTCGGGGCTTAGATCAAATAAAAGTTCTTTTTGTTGTTTTACCTGCTGCCTGTCATCTTTCCATCCCAGGTACGTTATTACATCTTCGGCATTACGTATAAGGTAGGCCTTATTTTGTTGGATTAACTTATTGCAGCCCTGGGAAGGAATATCATTAACCTTGCCCGGAAATGCCATAACCTCGCGGCTATATGAAAAGGCTATATCGGCAGTTATCATGGCCCCGCCCGATATTTTCGATTCCACCACCACCACTGCATCTGCCAGGCCGGCAATAATGCGGTTACGCTTGGGGAAGTTCTCCCTGTCCGGTTCTGAACCACTCAAAAAGTCGCTGAGTATGCCACCGTTTTCTATCATTTTTCGTGACAGGTTATAATGGTCAGGAGGGTATAATTTATCGAGCCCATGAGCTACGACACCCAATGTAGGCAAGCCTGCATCGAGCGCTGCTTTATGGCTGCACACATCAATACCATAAGCAAGGCCGCTTACAATTAAGGCACCGGTAGATTGCAATCCCTGCACTAATTCTTCTGTAAGCTTCTTGCCATAAGGTGTAGCCGCTCTTGTACCCACAATGGCTATTACCCTATTGGAATTCAGGTCTGCATTACCTTTAGAATATATCATTACCGGCCCATCGTTACATTGTTTTAAACGTATTGGGTAAGCTTTATCTAAATAGAATAGAGGAGTAATATCATTTTTCTCAATAAACTCAATTTCTTTTTCGGCCCGTTCCAGCACATCTTGTTTAACAATAGAATCCGCCGTAAGTGGACCAATATCGGGGATTTTGAGCAGGGTGTTTTGTTTTTCTTTAAATACAGCCTCAGCACTGCCGCAATACGATATAAGTGTTTTGGCTATTACATGACCCACACCCGGAATGAGTGTGATGCCAATTTTATATTTGAGTTCGGCATCCATGAAATGCAAAAATAGAAAGTATTGATTATGTGATTATAATATAGAATATTTAAAGTCTATTTATGTGAGTAGTTGATAAATTTATGTATATTTTATTACATAATATAAACGTATGGTGTATATTTGCGTTATGTGCTGAAATTAACCACTAAAGCAAGAATATAATGAAATTAAACTTGAAAACCGGGATGGTGGAGTTCAACCATGTTGTTATGATAGGTGCTGATAATCAACATCTTATATCTATTGGAGATGAGGACATCCAAAATGGAAATATTCAAAAACCTTTCAACTCTATCATGAATACTGGGAAAGGAACAAAAAAGTAGTCTGTTTTACGTCACAAAACGACAAAAACCGACATTTTTAAAATGAACTTGATTTTGCGCTTTGATTTTGAAACATTATGAAGCCGTTTTTTATGTTGCAGGATATTTTACCTTTGAATGAAAGTTTTGAAAGCTGTGGGATTTATACAGGACATTAAAATAAAAGCAGGGGAGTACTTTTTGCGGAAAGAAAGCGCAAATGTTAAAAGGTCGCATGCTATAATGAATATCAGAGATGCTAAGACGATAGGCGTTATATTTAATGCAGGCGATATAAATGAGGTGGAGTTAGTAAAGAAGTATGTAACTTATCTGCGTGATATGGGCAAGAAGGTTAGGTCGATGGGATACGTGGCCTTAAAGGAGCTTCCGGGTAATATTACCACATCAATAGACCACCAGTGTTTTACCCTTAAAAATGTTAACTGGTACTATAAACCTGCAATTGGTTTTATTGGTAACTTTGTAGAAGAGGAGTATGATTTGTTGCTTGACCTGAATATAGCAAACCAGTTACCGCTTATTTATGTGGCAGCATTATCAAAAGCAAAATGTAAAGTCGGCAGGTATTCTGAAAAATATAT
>JABCZW010000094.1:2722-4686 GCA_013289475.1 Bacteroidota bacterium | reverse complement strand
CCCATACCATTAACAAGGCTAATAACAGGGCCCCTCCTACCCTCATAATATCTTTTCTTTTTCGCCGGGTAAATAAAAGAAGTGCTATTACAGCTATGCCAAATAATACATAGGTAAGCACCAGTTTACTACCAACCAAAGCAAGAATAAATAATACAATAGCAAAAAAACCTATGAGCAAAATATTGCCCGATAAGCCTTCGCGGTACATTACAAAAATGAAGGAAGTATAAGTAATGGCAACTCCCGTTTCATCTTCTATAAGAATGAATACTATAGGTACAATTATCATGGCAATTGCCCTAAGGCGTACGCCAATATTGGTCATTTTAATATTTTCGTTGCTCAGGTATTTTGCCAGGCCAAGGTTTATGGCAAAGGCACCCAGTTCGGCCGGTTGTATACCTACCGAGCCAAACCGGAACCAGGAATGGCTGCCTTTAATGCCTTTCCCGATAAATCTAACAGCAAGTAATGAGAATACAACTATTCCGTAAAGGAAATATGAAAATACCGAGAAGAAACTTGCTTCGGTAAGCATTATTAAAAATGCCATAACCAATGCAGTTGTAAGCCATATAAACTGTTTTCCGTAGGGCTGTGAAAAATCAAACAGGCTGGGATGCGCCGGATTAAACACAGCTGAGTATAAATTGAACCAGCCTACCATAACCAAAAAGAAGTATATGCTAACGGTAAACCAGTCTACATAAGGAACAATACTACTTCTGCGGTCGTTCATTTTTTATGCTTGGTATGTTTAGGCGCAAGTTTTTCCTGTGCAAGATATTGAAGTGTATTTCCATCCAGCATCCGCTTCTCAACATCGGGCCTTTTTATGGTATCGGTCACATATTTCTCAATCATTAAACTTGCCAGGGGTGCTGCCCACTCTGCTCCCCAGCCTCCGCGTTCAATAACCACGCAAATTGCAATTTTAGGATGATCCATCGGTGCAAAAGCTATAAATAATGAGTTATTGCGTCCATTGGGGTTTTGAGCTGTTCCTGTCTTTCCGCACATTACTACGCCCGGAATTTTACTCGCTGCTGCAGTACCTTCTGCCACCACCTGCGACATACCATCTACTACCACATCAAAATATTTTGAATCAATGGGTATGTAATGCCTTGTGGTATATTTTTTCAGTGTTATGTTTTTATCGCCAATAGATTTTATAACATGTGGGGTATAGTAATATCCCCTGTTAGCTATAATAGCAGCTTCATTTGCAAGCTGTAATGGTGTAAGCAGCATTTCTCCCTGGCCTATACCCAATGAAACCACTGTAGCGCCTTTCCAGTGACCCTTGCCAAAAAAGCGGTTGTAATAATCTACCGAAGGAACGTTACCGCGTAATGCACTGGGCAGGTCAATATCAAGGCGCGTACCCAAACCAAAACTCATCACGTATTTTCTCCATACTTCAAATGCTGCTTCAGTAGTGCTATATTGACGGTTATTCATCATGCTCATAAATACATTACAGAAATAAGTGTTGCACGATTTCGCAATTGCATCTTCCAGTCGCAATGTCCCGTGGGCGGCATCGCAACCGATAGATATACTCCCCAGGTGAAACGCACCGGGGCATGAATAAGCAGTCTCAGTAGTAAGCACACCCTCTTGCTGTGCAATAAGTGCTTCAATAGGTTTAAATGTTGAACCGGGAGGATATGCAGCCATTAGGGCACGGTTAAACAATGGTATATTTATACTGTCCATTACAAGCTTCCCATAATTCTTGGCTCGTATATTTCCAACCAATAAATTCGGGTCATACTCCGGGTTTGAAACCAACGCAAGAATTTCACCTGTAGATGGATCAATAGCCACAATGCTGCCGGCTTTGTTTTCCATTAATTTTTCGCCATAAGCTTGCAGCACAGCATCTAAGCTACATGTAAGGTTTTCACCGGGCTCCGGTAGTGTATCGTATTTGCCATTTTTGTAATCGCCCACTT
>JABCZW010000094.1:0-2712 GCA_013289475.1 Bacteroidota bacterium | reverse complement strand
CTTCTTTATTCATGGCATCTACCACAGTAATCTTAACGCCTTTTTTGCCGCCAAGAGCTTCTTCATACGATTCTTCAATGCCGCTCATACCTACATAATCACCCTCTTTATATTGAGGATGGCTCGCACATAATTCCTTACTAACCTCACCTAAATAACCCAGTAAATGCGGAGCAATCTTCAACGGATATTTCCGCACCGTTCGCACTTCAGAATAAAACCCATGGTATTTATACATCTTCTCTTCAAAGGCTGCATATATTTCAGGTGTAACTTCCTTCATAAATACCGAAGCATGCGCATTGGTATTTAGCTGTATGGCTTTTTTAATTCCGGTAATAAAATCTGTTTTGGTAATTCCCAAATCGCTGCAAAAGGAATTGGTATCGAAATCTTTTACCTGGTTAGGTATTACCATCAGGTCATATGCGGCCTCGTTGGTTACAAGTAATTTGCCGTTCCTGTCCTTTATACAACCCCTGGGTGGGTACTGGGTAATATGCCTGAATGTTTCGTTACTGGCATCGAGTTTATATTGGTCATTAACAACCTGCATATAAAACAGCCTGAATACAAAAGCAAAACAAGCTACACCAAAAATTCCGGCTATAATATATTTCCGCAAGGCATATACATTGTTCATATTCTCCTCCTTTGCATTATTAACTGGCTAAGCATAATCAGCCCCACTGTAGTAATGCCGCTAACAATTACTATACCAAGGGTGGTAAAGAAAGAATGAAAAGAAAACACTTCGAGATAAAATAAAACAAGGTGATGAAGGAATACCATAGTACCTGCATAGCTAAGCATCCAGGGTAAGCCCATAGATTGTATTGTCGGTTTTGCTGAAGTGTCATACTCTCCTTTGGGTGCATAAAATTTAAGTACCGCCGGCCTGCAATACGCCATAAATACACAGGCTGCAGCATTATAACCCATAGTGTTATAAAACATATCAATGGTTAATCCGGTAGCAAATGCAATAATCATAACCCATGCCTTGCTGGTGCGTATGGGCAGCATAAGTATAAATATTACGTACAGGAACGGATTGATAAACCTGCTAACATCAATATGTTTGAGAATGAGAACCTGAATAAACAGGAACACAAAAAAGCGCGCAATATTTTTTGCCCACTCGTTAATCATTTTCCGTTATTGGCATTATGCACATTGTTCTCTAATTCCTCTTTCTCTTTTTTCATTATATCGCTCACTACATATACGAATCCCAGCTTCTTAAAGTTTGTGGAAAGCCTGATTTTTATGGTATAAAAATATTGGGTTGGTATGGGTTCAACCTTTTCTACCACCCCCACTGTGACGCCTTTGGGGTAAACCGTTGAATATCCGCTGGAAATTATAGTATCTCCGGGATTAACCTGCTCACTCATTGGTATTTGTGATAATAAAGCGTAGCGTGAATCATCGCCCTTCCATGTAATGGTGCCAAATGCACCACCTTTTTTAAGCATGGCGCTTAACTGATAATTCTTATGCAGCATTGACATAACTACAGCATAATGGTCCGATACTCCAATAACTACTCCCACAATTCCTGAAGGCGAGATAACGCCCATGCCTTCTGTTAAGCCCTGGTTTTTACCTACATTAAGTGTTATGTAGTTATTTACCTGGTTAGTAGAATTATCTATTACTTCAGCGCTTATGAAATTGAATTGTTGACCGTAAAGATTATCATGCGCTACTTTAGGATGCTTTGTTGTATCAGGAATAGCAGCGAGGTTGTTATGCAGGCGCATATTTTCCTCGTGTAGTTGTGTGTTCTCACTCTTTAAATTGAAGTATGAAGTAATATCGTTATACGTTTTGTAAAACGAACCTGCAACGCTGTTAGCAGAATTAAAAAAGCCTGCCTGATGATAGTAATTGTCTTTAAAAACAAAAGTAAGGGACAAAAATTCCAACACCACAAAAAGAACTGCAAAATAATGTCTTCTGAAAAATGCAATTATGCCATACATTGGCTGGCGCGGGTTTTTACGAAATTACCTTTTGGGCCTTATGATTTAAGAAGGAATGGGAAACGGTGAATGTTCTTCAATGCAATACCCGCACCCCTTGCAACAGCCCTAAGCGGATCTTCTGCAATATGCACCGGTAGTTTTGTCCTCATTGAAATACGTTTGTCGAGCCCGCGAAGCATAGAACCGCCACCTGCTAAATAAATTCCGGTGCGGTAAATGTCGGCAGAAAGTTCTGGCGGAGTTTTTTCCAATGCCTGCAAAATAGCTTCTTCTATTTTCGAAATTGACTTATCTACAGCATGCGCAATTTCAGAATATGAAACCTGTATTTCCTTAGGAATACCGGTCATAAGGTCACGGCCATGCACAGGATAATCAGGCGGAGGGTTTTCTATTTCAGTCATTGCAGCGCCTACTTCAATTTTCACACGTTCTGCTGTACGTTCACCAATCAGCATATTATGCTGGCGGCGCATATATTCTTCTATATCACCTGTAAACTCATCACCCGCAACACGTATTGAATTATCGCAAACTATACCGCCCAATGCTATTACCGCAATATCAGTAGTTCCGCCACCAATATCCACAATAAGGTTACCCATCGGTTCTTCCACATCAATACCAATACCAATTGCAGCAGCCATTGGCTCATGCAATAAATAAACTTCCTTCCCGCCGGCATGTTCTGCAGAATCTCTTACTGCACGTTGTTCAACTG
>JABCZW010000093.1 GCA_013289475.1 Bacteroidota bacterium | reverse complement strand
AGAGAAGCGAAAATTATAAAAACCTATGGAATGCGGATAAGCAATTCTTTCTGCCCAAAGATGCTGCAGGCAATTGGATAGATATTGATCCAACCTTTGATGGTGGCATGGGCGGAAGGGATTACTATGATGAAAACAATGGCTGGACTTATATGTGGCAGGTACAACAGGATATTCCCGGCGTTGCAAATTTAATGGGTGGGAAGAAACCGTTTGAACATAGGCTGGATCAGTTATTCAGAGAAGGTTTGGGCAGAAGCCGTTACGAGTTTTGGGCTAAGTTTCCGGATGCAAGCGGATTGGTTGGTCAATTCTCGATGGGGAATGAGCCAAGTTTTTTTATTCCTTATTTATATAATTATACAGATGCTCCATGGAAAACACAACAGCGTGTTCGCCTATTATTAAAGACATGGTTTGATGATAATATATTTGGCATACCCGGCGATGAAGATGGTGGCGGCATGTCGGCATTTGTAGTTTTTTCATCAATGGGTTTTTATCCTGTTACACCCGGCAATCCGGTATATGCAATTGGCAGCCCGGTATTTTCTAAAGTGTCTATTCAATTGCCTAATGGGAAAGCCTTTACGGTAATTGCACACAATGCTTCGGAGGTAAATAAATATGTACAATCTGCTAAAATCAATGGTGTAGTTTTAAGCAAGCTTTTCTTCACGCATGATCAATTAGTGAATGGAGGAATATTAGAATTAAAAATGGGAAGCAAACCGGCTAAGATTAATAACTAAATCTGTAATAGTTGTATAAGCCTAAGGACTGACTTGTTTTAAGTCAGTCCTTAGGCTTATGCTTTTAAGAGATAAGCGACTACAATAGCTGGTATATTATTTGGACTGCTATTCTAAATCAATTTTATGAACAGCATTATCTTTTTACTTATGTCAGTACTATCAATAAAAAATATGCAGGTAACAAGCCCTGCTTTTAAAGATGGGGAATATATTCCCGCAAAATATTCCTGTACAGGAAAAAGTATTAACCCTCCGATTGTTGTAAAAAATCTTCCTGAAAAAACAGTTAGTATTGCTTTGATTATTGAAGATCCGGATGCAACAAAGGGAACCTTTGATCATTGGATTATATGGAATATAAAGCCCGGCGAAGAAATTCACGAGGGCACTGCGCCTGGCACGGAAGGGAAAAATGGTTCAGGAGGAATTGGATATACAGGACCTTGCCCACCTATTGGTACCGGCATACACCATTATTACTTTAAATTATTTGCTTTGGATAAAATGCTTGCATTGGCAACAGGTGCAGATAAAAAGCAGTTGCAGGAAATGATGGAGGGGCATATACTTGGGCAGGCTGAACTAATCGGATTGTATAAAGATGCAAAATAGATTGTATCTTATGCTTGATATTATTTCTATACTTTTTATATCATATTAAAATGGATAACCAACATATTAAAACACTTATAGCAGACTGGATAGATGCCTGGAATAAACAGGATATCGACAGGATAATGAGGCATTATACAGAAGATGTGATTTTTTATTCGCCAACTGTAATTAAAAGATGGGACATAACAGAAGGGAAAATTGAAGGCAAAGAAAAACTAAAAGCACATTTTTTAAAAGCCTTTGAACTGGTGCCTGATCTGCATTTTGAATTCAGGGATGTCTTGTACGGTGTAGAAGGAATGATAATCCTCTATAAACGTGAAACGGGTATCCTGGCAGCAGATATAGTTACGTTAAATGATGAAGGGAAATGCTTTATGGTAAAAGCTTATTACAGCGGATCAGATAAATAGAATAGCAAAATGATGGTTGACAAGAAAGGACAAATAATAATAGTAGGTGCAGGTGCCTGTGGGTTAAGTGCTGCTAAGGAACTTGCAGCAAATGGTTATGGAGTAACTGTACTGGAAGGTAATGATCGTATTGGTGGTAGAATTCATACCATAAACAGTGCTTCATTTGATATGCCTATAGAAGCCGGTGCAGAATTTGTTCACGGTGAGTATCCCGAAACATTTAATATTCTGCGTGAAGCAGGCATTGCTTATACTACTATGGAAGGCAGGCATTTTCAAATACATCAGGGAAAGCTAAAACCTATGCATGATTTTATAGAAGACTGGGATGTATTAATGGATAAGCTGCAAGAGATAAAAGCAGATATACCTTTGAAAGATTTTTTAGATAATGAATTCCCGGGTGATCAATATACTTTATTGCGTACCAATGTTCGTCGATTTGCCGAAGGATTTGATGTAGCAGACATCAATACAGCAAGTACTATTGCTTTGCGGGATGAATGGCAACAGGAAGAAGAAAAGCAATTTCGCATACAAGGTGGTTATCAGCAATTAATTGAAGCACTTGCAGCAAGCTGTATTAAAAATGGTTGCTTCATTAATCTTTCTTCTATTGTAAAAGAAATTCAATGGAAGCAGCATGATGTGTTGGTAAAGACTGCAGATGGCGTTATTTACACTGCAGATAAAATAATTATTACAGTGCCGCTTGGTGTATTGCAAGCAGATAAAACTTTTATTACTTCTATTGCGTTTGCCCCTTCTATCGATACTTATATGAATGCTGCAAAAAAAATAGGCTTTGGTAGTGTTGTAAAAATAGTAGTGCAGTTTAATGAGTCCTTCTGGAGCAAAAAAGAAGAAGACCTTGGTTTTGTAATAAGCAATCAAACCATACCTACCTGGTGGACGCAATTACCCAACAAAAGCAATACATTAACAGGGTGGCTTGGAGGTCCTAATGCAATGGCATTGCACAATGCAGAACCTTCTATTGTACTTCATCTTGCGTTGGAATCCTTATCCAATATATTTTCAGTTTCGGTAGAAACATTAAAAGATCAGTTAGAAGCGTGGAATGTATTTGATTGGGGAGCTAATCCGTTTAGCCTTGGAGCATATAGTTTTGCAAGTGTAGAATCTGCAGCAGCAAAAAAGATTTTAAATGAGCCAATACAACAAACAATATTCTTTGCAGGGGAAGGTTTGTATGAAGGTCCCCATCCGGGTACTGTAGAAGCTGCTTTGGTTAGCGGGAAAAATATTGCCTATCAGATTTCAGAGAATGAATAGCAAGTGTTTTATTTTTCAACCGGTTCTATAAATATTTGTTTTATCAACGGGAATTGTTTCTGTATCTGTTTACTGATTGTATGGATTGAATGCGTTATCTGCTCTGTAGTTAAGTCTTTCTTAAAGATGGCTGTTAGTTGCAGCACCACTTCTTCAGGAGCAAGATAAGTAGAAAGGTTTCGTTTAAGTTTTACAATCGATGGATCAGCTTCTACAAGACTTGTAATCTTTTTGATTGTTTGCCTGCTTACCGGTTCTCCCATTAGCAGGCTCCTGCTTTCTCTTACAAGCAATAAAGAAATCACTATTAATATCAGTCCTATTAACAAAGAAGATAAAGCATCATAAAACGAAGTACGGTATAAGTAAGATAAATACACACCGGCAAATGCAATTACAAGTCCGGCAAGATCGCCGATATCACCTAATAAAATAATAAATGTAGAAGGGTCTTTACTCTGTTCAATAGCTTTCAGAAAAGATGCATCCGTTGGCTTTCGTTTAAATGCTTTAAATGAAGCATACGCAGATATACTGGTAAATATAAATGCAATTAAAATAACGATATAGCTCCAAAGCGGATTGCCTCCATCGATTGGTTGTTTAAATCTTACAAGGCCTTCATAAACCGAAATACATCCTCCCACTAAAAAAATAATAAGCGATACTAACTGTTTTTTCAGGAAGATTTTTTACAACAATCGGAGGGTTAATACTTTTTCCTGTACAGGAATATTTTGCGGGAATATATTCCCCATCTTTAAAAGCAGGGCTTGTTACCTGCATATTTTTTATTGATAGTACTGACATAAGTAAAAAGATAATGCTGTTCATAAAATTGATTTAGAATAGCAGTCCAAATAATATACCAGCTATTGTAGTCGCTTATCTCTTAAAAGCATAAGCCTAAGGACTGACTTAAAACAAGTCAGTCCTTAGGCTTATACAACTATTACAGATTTAGTTATTAATCTTAGCCGGTTTGCTTCCCATTTTTAATTCTAATATTCCTCCATTCACTAATTGATCATGCGTGAAGAAAAGCTTGCTTAAAACTACACCATTGATTTTAGCAGATTGTACATATTTATTTACCTCCGAAGCATTGTGTGCAATTACCGTAAAGGCTTTCCCATTAGGCAATTGAATAGACACTTTAGAAAATACCGGGCTGCCAATTGCATATACCGGATTGCCGGGTGTAACAGGATAAAAACCCATTGATGAAAAAACTACAAATGCCGACATGCCGCCACCATCTTCATCGCCGGGTATGCCAAATATATTATCATCAAACCATGTCTTTAATAATAGGCGAACACGCTGTTGTGTTTTCCATGGAGCATCTGTATAATTATATAAATAAGGAATAAAAAAACTTGGCTCATTCCCCATCGAGAATTGACCAACCAATCCGCTTGCATCCGGAAACTTAGCCCAAAACTCGTAACGGCTTCTGCCCAAACCTTCTCTGAATAACTGATCCAGCCTATGTTCAAACGGTTTCTTCCCACCCATTAAATTTGCAACGCCGGGAATATCCTGTTGTACCTGCCACATATAAGTCCAGCCATTGTTTTCATCATAGTAATCCCTTCCGCCCATGCCACCATCAAAGGTTGGATCAATATCTATCCAATTGCCTGCAGCATCTTTGGGCAGAAAGAATTGCTTATCCGCATTCCATAGGTTTTTATAATTTTCGCTTCTCT
>JABCZW010000092.1:3590-4795 GCA_013289475.1 Bacteroidota bacterium | reverse complement strand
GATTTTATTGTAATAGGTGAAGGAGAGATAACGTTGCTTCAGTTAGTGGATCATCTTACAAAACAAGAGGGAATATTAAATGATATTGGCGGACTTGCTTATAGCAAAGAAGAAAAAATCATAAAAACAACTAAGAGAGAAGTGCTACGGGAATTGGATAATTTACCAATGCCAGCATGGGATTTAATAGATATTGAACCTTATAAGGATGCCTGGTTAAAGAACTGGGGCTATTTTTCAATTAACGTTGCCACCACACGCGGCTGTCCATTTAAGTGCAATTGGTGTGCTAAACCTATTTATGGCAACCGGTATAATTCCCGTTCACCTGAAAGGGTAGTCGATGAAATAGATTATTTAATAAAGCAATTCAGCCCACAGCATATATGGTTTTGTGATGATATATTTGGTTTAAAGCCAGGATGGGTAAATAAGTTTGCAGATATAGTAGAAGAGAGGGGACTAAATTTTAAATTTAAAATGCAGTGCCGTGCTGATCTGTTGTTGCAAGAAGATTATGTGGTTGCATTAGCGCGCGCAGGCTGCGAAATTGTGTGGATGGGTGCTGAATCAGGCTCACAAAAAATATTAGATGCCATGGATAAAGGCATTAAAGTAGAACAGGTATACCAGGCAACAGCGTTATTAAAGAAACATGGTATTAAACCGGCTTTCTTTCTTCAATTTGGCTACCCGGGTGAAGAACTTGAAGACATACATCTGACCGTTAAAATGCTTCTTGATTTGATGCCTGATGATATCGGAATATCGGTTTCCTACCCTTTGCCTGGAACAAAGTTTTATGAAAAAGTAAGAAATGAATTGAAAGAAAAGTCCAATTGGCGCGACTCAGATGAACTGGCTTTGATGTTTAAAAATACCTTCCAATCACAATTCTATAAACAATTGCACCGGTTTGTGCATAAAGTGTATATGAACAAGAAAGCGAGTACAAGTTTAAAGCATGTAATGACTGAGCCATTTTCTTCCGATGGAGAAGAATGGAAGAGGGCGCTTTCAATTTTATATTATAACCCTGCAATGTATTTATATAAGTACCGCATGAAGAAATATGAAAAGATTAATGCAGAATGATGTGTTGATGCAAGAGCAAAACGTAAGCACGGCTTTCTCAACCCAATCTATTGTATTTGATGAGGTAGATGAAAAGAATTCTATAATACAATGGATGCGTGGAACAGTCA
>JABCZW010000092.1:0-3580 GCA_013289475.1 Bacteroidota bacterium | reverse complement strand
CATCCTGGCTTTAAACCAAATATATCATCACAAAACCATATATGCTGTGGGCTGACCATTTTATAATTAGTGTAAGAATTCTATAATACAATGGATGCGTGGAACAGTCAGGGAGCATGTATTAGGGTTGTGGAAAACAGGTGATAGTGTAGTAGAACTAAATGCAGGTACTGGTTTAGATGCAATTTATTTTGCACAAAAGGGGTTCAAGATATATGCTACTGATAATGCACAAGGAATGTTGGATGTTCTTAAGCAGAAAATATCCCAACTATCTATTGAAGATAAGATTGTAACTCAGCAATGTTCTTTCCTGGAATTAGATAAGATTCAACAAACCGGGTTCGATCATATATTTTCAAACTTTGGTGGGCTTAACTGTACTGGCGGATTAAATGAAGTAATTGGATCGTTTGATAGGCTTTTAAAACCTGGTGGAACTGTCACACTTGTGATTATGCCTAAGATTTGCCCATGGGAGCTAATACTAGCTTTTAAAGGGAATTTTAAAGTTGCTTTCAGGCGGTTAAATAGGAACGGTGCACCTTCTCATTTGGAAGGGCAATATTTTACTACATATTACTATTCTCCTTCATCGGTTAGAAAAATGTTTGGTGAAAATTATTCTGTTATTTCTATAAATGGATTGGGTATTGTTGTACCTCCTCCGTATTTGGAAGATTTTCCAATTAAGCATTCACGTATTTACAAGAAACTTCTTTCCTTGGAAAATACAATTGCAGATATTTGGCCATTTCGTTCGTGGGCTGACCATTTTATAATTAGTGTAAGAAAGAATGGCTGAAAAGAAGAAAGCTGTTGTTATCCTAACACCCGGGTTTGCCAGTGATGAAAAAGACACTACATGCATACCGGTTCTGCAGCAATATGTTTCTGCATTTTTTGCCGCCAGGCCCGATGTTAAGTTATATGTTCTCGCTTTTCAATATCCTTCTGCTAAAGGTTGGTACAAATGGAATAATATAGATGTATATAGTGCCGGAGGGAAGGGATCATTTTATTTTCGCGTTTTTACATGGATGTATGTGCTAAAAGAGTTAAAGCGAATAGCAAAGCAGAATGATATAGGTGTAATACATAGCTATTGGCTTACCGAATGTACATTAATAGGACAACGATTTGCCCGAAAGAATAAGATAAAACATATAGCTTATGCTATTGGCCAGGATGTGTTGAAAGAGAATAAATACCTGAGGCTGTTAAATTTTTCGCAGATAAGTGTCGTAGCCATGTCGGAGAGCATTGCAAATAGATGTAGTAATCTTACCAACAGAAAGGTTGCTGCTATTATTCCGGCTGGTATTGATATAAAAAGTATTCCATTGACTACTGAGCCCAGAACAATAGATATAATAGGTGTAGGGGCACTCATTCAATTAAAAAATTATTCACTTTTCATTGACATAATAGATAATTTAAAGAAGGATATTCCAGGTATAAAAGCTATTATAATTGGCAAGGGAATACAGGAGCAAATGCTTAAGGAAGAAATTGGGCGCAGAGATTTAGAGGAGAATATACAACTGGTAGGAGAAAAACCTCATAAAGAGATATTCTCTTTTATAAATAGAAGCAAAATATTTTTGCATACATCCAATTATGAAGGCCAGTCTACAGTTATAATGGAAGCAATCTCGCTCGGACTTCCGGTAGTATGTTTTGATGTGGGTCGGGTAGATAATGAAAAGATAAAAGTGTGCAAAGACAAAGATGAAATGGTAAGTAAATTGAGGGAACTGTTATCACAAAAAATTGATTATAGCCCAGCAATAGCCCTTACCACAGAAGATACGGTAAGAGAATTCATTAAGATATATGAGATATAATCTCTATTTCTTCAAGTTCATTGAAAAGTGATACGAAGAGATAACAAAGCCTTTGTTTAAATATAACCTGTGTGCATCATGCCTTGTTGGTTCACTATCCAAATGTATGGTATCGCAATTTTGAGATAGCGCATATTCCTTTACCCAATCCAGCATCTTGCCACCATATCCTTTACCCCTGTTACCAGGTAACGTAACTAAATCATCTATATAGAGGTTCTTCCCCCTGAATAAGTAATGTGCGATTCTGAAACATGCTACTGTTGATACTTGACCATTATCTTCCAGCATCACGACTTTAACTCCTTCTTGCATCATGGTTTGCATTATACTTAAATAGTCTTTCTCGTTCAAATGTGGCCGGAGTTCTTTTAAGGCTGGGTAACAGCTCTTTAGCTGTTCGGGTGTTTCGGCGAATGAAATTGGCATGACATAATATTTGAATGCAAAGAAAGTAAAAATGTGTTGTTAACAGGTGTTCATAAGATTAGTGCAACAAAATTCGGTTACCCTCGTACACCACTAACGTAACCTCTAAAAAACCTCACATGATTATAAATGATATACCAGCAGCTATAGAAAAGGAAAATATTTCTAAACTACGTTTTCCGGTAAAGGAAGTTCTTAAATCTGCTCTTGAAATAGGGCAAAGGATGGCGGATTTACACCGTGGTTTATTGCTTGGCAATATACATAAAGGCAAAGTGAAGATAATATTTGAAGATGGCGAAAGTGTTAGACAAGTAGAAACTACTATATGGGCCCTTACCGATAACCGCGTGATACTGAAACAAGGCCTTGGTATCCCTTTATGCCGGATACACAAGGTTATGACTTGATAGTTTTAGCTTAAACTTTTATGCTATTTGCTTCGTTGTTTTGCTTTACAATTTCAAATATTTCTCTCTTTAATGTTTTGAAACGTAAATCGAATTCAATTATTTTTTTACCAATTTGTATGTGTTTTTCTCTGTAACTTGCTTCATCTTCCTTTCTGCTTTCCAAAAGTTTATTAAGGAAGCGTTCATGCGCAATTACTTCGTCATATAGGTTGTCAATATCTCCACTCGAAAGTTTTAAAAGTTCACTTTCAATATGAACTAATTTGTTTTTGGCATGTATCGGCACTTCTTTCAAGGTCTTCTTTACTTCAAGGGCATAAAGAAAAGCAACTTCATCGCGCCAAAAGGCTATGTCACTTATCCATTCCATACTTTGTTCGTGAAGTGATTCTAACCCAAGTTCGAGGAGGTAGTCGGAAGATGCAGATTTCAATGTATTCATAATGCTTTTATTTTATACTGCAAAGATTGAGTATATTAAACGCAATGGGTATGAGGGATATCAGCTAGAGAGGTGATTATAGTCAATGTTGACTACCTGGAAAAGCAGCTTATTGATTTATTGGCTCTGTGGTAGTTGCCCGACCTGGGTTCGAACCAGGGCTCTTCTCCTCCAAAGGGAGACGTGTTGCCAGTTACACCATCGGGCAATCAAATAATGAACTTTTCTAAAGGAGCGCAAAGATAAAAAATATTTCGTGCCACCAAACCCCCGCCGAAGGCGTTATTATTTGCTATTTTCGCTCAAATTCCTGCTTTTTCTATGTCAAACGGCTCTTTGCAGCTATTAACGCCTAAATATACCCGCCTTAACAACCTGCTTGGCCTTGTGGTTTTTCTGGTATCGGCTTGGGTATATTGGTCAACTATTGAGCCTACAGCCAGTTTTTG
>JABCZW010000091.1 GCA_013289475.1 Bacteroidota bacterium | reverse complement strand
CTATATATATATTACCACGGGCATCTACTGCAACTGCATCCGGGTAATCGAGCGCGGCCTTAGCTGCAATATCTTTATCGCCTCCATAACCTCCGGTATCAACACCGGCTATGGTGGTCATGGTTTGGGCAGATACATGTATAGTCGTTAGTAGTAAGGCTAAAGTCGTTAGTAAAAGCAAACTGAAACCTGAAATAAGATTTTGTGGTCGTTTTTCCACCGCGGCTGTACTCTCCTCCACCTTCATCGGTTGTTTCTAGTTCATTGCCATGCGCATCATATTTCCATGTTTTAATTCCGGTCGATGAAAGAGAATACAAATAACCTTCCTCTTCATTAATAGCAGTATCTGCCACTATATAGCCGTTCTTACGCACATAAATATGATTGGTTCTTGTTACAAAAGGCTTACCGCTCTTTTCAGAAGTAACCACCTCGTTCAGCAGATTATCCGCGGTATCATAAACCGATATGCTTCTGCTGTTATTGGGGCACGATATACCATCGCCTATGGGTGTTTCATCAACCGTTTTGGTATAGCCCTTATTTTTTTCGTATCTAATGGCGGTTACTTCGGTTATATTTTTACCATTCGCCTCGCTCGAACTCAGCAACCATCCTTTTTCATTAAAAGAATAGTAATAGCTCATGGTATCTGAACTATTTTGCTCGATACGGGAAATTTCATTGCCGGCTGTATCATAGGCTTCATATTCCTTAGTCACTTCCCCACCGTTCCGGGTTTCAGAATATATTCTGCCATACTTATTATAGCGGTTGTAGGTAACAGTAGTATCGTCGTGGCTGATTGATATATCCTCGAGCACATTGCCTGCACTGTCATTTTTATCGTAATCGTAAAAAATTTCGGGCTTGGTTTTGCCTGCTATAGGGGTTTCTCCTCCGTAGCGCGCCCCAAGGACCCAGTTGGAATCTTTGTTTTCAAATCCATGCTTATCGTAAGTCCATATTTCATCTTTTACTTTCGTAAGGTGGTTCAAATTATCTCTTTTGTAATTGATTTCGCGGGTTCTGTAATAACGGGCATCGTATTCATATATATCGCTATCCATAACCCCGATGGTATCGGTTTGAACATACAGCACCTTTTGCCCCTTTTTATTAAAGGAAGTCCTTTCTTTATTCTCCATCTTTTTATTTACCAGGGTGCTGTCGTCGGCTATAAACTCGGTAACTGTAACGCTTTTAAATTTAACATCGTTGGTATCGTAGCCATAATAAAAATTAAGGCAGTCGTTTTGTATCCAGCCTGCGTGTGTGTAATTATACCTGCTATATCTGTTATATCTGTTTGAACTATACCTGCGGTACCTGTTAGAATACCTGTTGAGAGATCTGCCACTGTAACTGTGGCGCTGTGTATTAATTTGCAATGCTGTAAAAAACATGCAGCACAATAAAGTTAAACCGATACTTGTTTTATTTTTCATATTCATATATAGTTTGAGTGCCGCCCTGCCAGCCCCCGAGGTTAAGTTGTTCTTTCTTTTTTCCATCTTCAAAGTAATACATAATGTAATGCGAGTTATCGCTGGTGGTTACTTCTTTCATCACCTTTTTTCCGCCGGGGTAATAAAAAGTACTGTCGGTTTGTATGGGAACTTCGGCATTACATGAGCTGTACTGGGCAGAGTAAATCTCCTTGTTCTGCTCATTATACTTCCAGGTATTTTTCGAAGTGCGGTTATAATAGCCCCCGCCTTCTTCGGTTTGTTCTATTTTATTTCCACGGGCATCATTCTTATAATTTTTAATATCGATAGATACTAAGGAATGCAGGTAACCCTCTTCGGTAGTAATTGCAGTATCTATATACAAGTTGCCAATAACATAATATTTATGTATAACTGTAGTGGTAAAAGGCTTTCCGCTTTTTTCGCTGGTTTCAACATCGCTTAATACGCGGCTGCTGTCGTCATAAACTGTTACATCGTGCCTGTTGTTTGGGCACGATAATCCATCGCTTATGGGCGTATTATCGCTTATCACCGTGCGTGCGCCATAACTGGTATCGTTATCTTTTTTATATTTTGTAACATTTACCCTTATAGGTATGCGGTTATCAAATACGCTCCAGCCGGTTTCCCTGCCATGCGCATCGTAAAAATAATTTGTAGAAGTAGTATCGAGCGGCCTTACACTGATGGTTGAAACAATATTCCCCTTCGCGTTATATATATAGTATTCACTGTACACCTCTTCTGTTTCTTCTCCCTCACCAACTCCGCTGCGGTGCTCTGAATAAACTACGCGGTTGCTGTCATCATATTTAGAATACTGCCATGAAGTATCACCCTCTTCATCTACCGAGAAATCTTCTATATCATTGCCTTTACTGTCAAACTTAGCATAGCTATATGTAATGCTTGGCTTGCTCTTTTCCTTATCCTCCTCGTTCTTGTCCCAGCCATAACCAAGCTCCCATGTCGAATCCATAATATTATTACCCTTTGCATCGTACTTCCAAATATTATCGCCCGATTTTACTATGTGCCCTTTTGCATCACGCCCATAAACAATGTTCCGTGTGCTGTTACCCTTTGCGTTATATTCAAATATTAAGCTATCGCGCAGGCCAACGGTATCAATATCTACATCGAGCAATTCCTGCCCTGCTTTATTAAAAACAACCCTCTCTTTCGAATTGAATTTTTTGTTATTACCCATGGTATCGGTAAGGTACTCGGTTACTGTTACCGATTTAAACATTGGGTGGTTAGTATCTCCGTCATCATTATAATATTCCTCGCAGCCATTGCCATTGTAATTATCATTATCCTCATAATCATCCCGATAATTACGCTGGGCATGGCTATTCAGGGCTGTCAGCATTATGCAGCAGCCAAGCAATACTGATCTTCTAAGTTTCTTACTTTTTATATTCATACAACGTCATTGAATAAGTGCCGTAACTATTTTTAAGCTCTTCCTGTATCTTCGAATCTTCGGTGTAATAGGTGTGGGTTTTACTTCCGTATTTACCTTCGTTCTCAATACACTCTATTATTTTGGTTCCGCCCGGGTAATAAATGTTCATGGTCGATTTTTCGGGTATATCGGTATTGCACGAATTATATTCGTTATGCACCAGCATTTTGTTATGTTCGTTGTACTTCCATGTTTCGCTGCCATTTTTACTGTACTGGCCTCCCCCTTCAGCATCGGTTTCAATTTCATTGCCATGGGCATCATACACATACCTGTCAATATTGGTATTTGTCGAGGCATACAAATAGCCCTGTTCAATAGTTTTACACGAATCTAAAACAATGTTCCCCTTGCTGAACGTATAGCTGTGTTTAATTATTTTGGTAAAAGGCTTGCCGGCTTTCATTTCAGTTGAAACCTCCGATAATACATTGCCCTGCTTATCGCAAATGGTAACCATACGCTCATCATTAGGGCATACCGTTGGGCTATAACTTTGCGTTATTTTATCATCCACTTCAGTTGATGTCCCGTTTTCGTTAAAATGTATTGTATCTATACTCTCCGGTTTTCCATTGATATACTTCATATACTTTACCATCCTGCCCGTGTCATTAAACTCAGTAGTTACAACCGAGGTATCGTTATAGCTTTTGGTAATTGATCTGTAACCGGTAAGGTTACCTACCATATTATAGTTCATATACGTTTCACTTTTCGAGTTTTTGCCATTATAGTTTACATAAACCCGTTTGTGCATTACAAATTTTGAATGCGTAATTGAGGTATCAAAACCTGAAATACTAATGGTTTCAACATTATCGCCCTGGTCATTGTATGTGTATCGTGATGTGTGTATGTATGAATTTGCCGGCCCGTCCATTTCTGAATAGCGCTCACCATAGTTGTTATAAGTTGAATCTAAAACAATATCACCATTGGCATTATATACCGAAATTTCTTCTTTCGTTTTTCTTATGCGGCCCGAATCATCCCGTTCATATGTATAGTTTCTTATTTCACGGTCCTTCTTATCATAAAAATATCTGCTGCTATCCTGCACACCGGTTGAATCTTTATTTTCGGTAAACAGCTCCTGCCCTTTTTTATCAAACATGGTGATTGCATTCGACTCAAATCTTTTGTGCTTTAACGTGCTGTCCCTGCTTATATATTTGATTACGCTAACTGATTTAAATAATGCCTGGGTGGTATCCTCAGGGTCGTAATAATATTTAAGGCAGCTATTCCTGTTATAACTTAAATAATGCAGTATTTTTTTATAGCCACTGCTTTTTTTGTAATAGAGGCCGTAATAACTGTTAAAGGTAGCCAACATGCCCTGCCCCTGCGCGTTTACCTGTAATACCGCCGGAAACAAAAAGCAAGCCATTAAAACTATTCCTATCCATTTGTTATTTCTCATACTCGTATGTTGTTTTATATGTAGGGCCATTAATTCTTATCTCTTCTTTTTTTCTGCCATCTTCAAAGAAGTACGACCTGGTTTTTTCGTCATCTAATGCGCTGCCATCAATAATTTCTTTAGGCGTAATACCATCAGGGTAATAAATAGTTTTTGTATATCTTTCGGGTATATCGCTGTTGCACGAACTGTATTCGTCCTCTTCAAGCACCTTGTTCTTAGTGTTATACTTCCACCTTTGGCTGCCATTTGAGGCATACTGGCCTCCGCCCTCCTGGCTTTCTTCCAGCTCGTTTCCGTGCGCATCGTACTGCCTTGTTTTAACAGTGGTTGAGGAAGATGAATACAGGTAACCTTTATCGACTGTTATAGCCGAATCGACTACAATGCGGCCATTGCTATAGGTAAACCTGTGTTTTATGCTATTCATAAAAGACTTGCCGTTTCTTTGTGATGTGGTTATCTCCGATAACGTATTGTAAGCAGTGTCTAATATTTTAATCATTCTCCGGTTATTAGGACATGCATTA
>JABCZW010000090.1 GCA_013289475.1 Bacteroidota bacterium | reverse complement strand
AAGCTTTTAGGGTATATGGCAGGTAAATATAAGGTAGTTGTTTCCGCAGATGATGAAAAGCGTTTTTCAATTATGGGAGCTTTCGGCGTACCTATGGCTCAGTTAAAGGACTATATTGAAGCCGGGGAAAGCGCACGTAAACCTATGAACGATAAGAGCCTTGGCATACCAACAGATAGTGCTAAAGGCAATGAATTAGCCGATTGGGTTAACCTGGGTATTACTGCTGATGGCAATGTACAGGCAGAAAAGATAAATGCAGGACAAAAGGATGCCAAGCGTGCCAGTTTTGCTATAAAAGCTGACTCGAGGGCAAAATATAAGGTTATAAAACAAGTTATAGATATATGCCAGAAACAGGGCGTATCGCATTTTGAGTTAATAACCAGTATGAAATCAAGAACTCAACAATAATACACTGAGCAAAAGAATAACATGGCAGATGTAGACACAGGCGGCGGGGGTGGTGGACACGGAAAACACCAGAAAAAGAGGGCGAAGAAGCTTTCTACCAGGATAGATATGACTCCTATGGTAGACTTAGGCTTCCTGTTGCTTACCTTTTTCATGCTCACTACTACATTCAGTAAACCCAAAGTAATCGGGCTTACTCCTCCCGTAAAATCAGATAAGCATACTGAGGTGGATACCACATCGCTTACTATTGTGTTAAGCGGTAATAACAAAATTTATTACTACAAGGGCCAGTTGCCATTGAGTTTAGATAGTACTGACTATAAGATCAGGATGTCAGATTTTTCACCTAAGGGTATCCGCCAGGTTATTACAAACTTTAATGGTTTTGTTACCAGGCAACTGGAGCAGATTGATATAAAGCATAAAAACAAGCTGATAAACGATACTGTTTATGATAAATTGAAAGATAGTGCCGAGGGTAAAAAGGGAGCTATGTTTGTTATTATAAAAACAGATTCGCTGGCAAAGTATGTAAATGTTGTAAATATGCTTGATGAAATGGATATTTGTAATGTGGGCCTTTATTCATTGCTGGATGCCAGCAAGGCCGATATAAATATCTTAAAGGACTACAATCAAAAACATAACATCAAATAACGCTATGGCAGAAGGCAAAACAAGCGGTGGTTGGAATGATGTTACGAGTTTCGGGCGTAATGAGATTGTTTTTGAAGGCAGAAACAAGGCTTATGGCGCATATTTTGTAAGGCGCAGGTATAAGGATATTTTATTGCTTGCTTTTGGTGTTTCTATAGGTGTTATGGCATTGGGTATAAGTTTGCCTGTTATCTTAAAAGCGCTTGAGGCAAATAAAGGAGCGAAACCCAAAGATGTAGTACTTAACGTAAGCTTGAGTGTTACTTAGTTCTTGTGTGAAGCAGAATAGGTTTGTACAATGCTATAACCCGCTTCATCCATACCGAAAGTAAGTGAATCGATAAGACTGTTAAAGAGGTTATAGAACACAATACCCAAAGCAGCCGCCATAATACCCAAAAAGGTATTGATAAGCGCTTCAGAAATACCGTTTGCCAAACCAATAGCATCGGGCGCGCCTGCATTAGCAAGTGCGGCAAACGCTTTGATCATACCTAATACTGTGCCCAACAGACCAACAAGTGTAGCTATTGAAGCGCAGGTAGAAATGATAACTAAATTCTTTGAAAGCATTGGAAGTTCAAGTGCAGTAGCTTCTTCAAGTGATTTTTGAATAGCTGCAACTTTTTCTTCTTTATCTAAATTGGTATCTTTTTCAATCTGGTCATATTTAACAAGGCCCGAACGAATAACGTTTGCAACAGACCCTCTTTGCTTATCGCATTCTGCAATAGCAGTCTGAAGGTCGCCGCTGGCAACAAGGCCTTTTATCCTTCTTACAAAAGCTTCAACCGAACCTTTACCCTTTGCAGCAGCAATGGTAATAAAACGTTCGATGGTGAAGGTAAGCACAACAAGTAATATAGCTATAAGAAGAGGCACAATAACACCACCCTTATACATAATAGCTAAAAAGTTATTCGGAAGAGGCTTGTTATCGTGGTTTCCACCTTCGAAGTTACTTCCTGCCCCGAGTACAAATGAGTATAGGAGCCAGCCTACTACTACTGAAACAACAATTACAATGGGCCCGAAAAATGGGATATTGTTTTGCTTTTTTTCCTGTGCCATAACGAATTAGATTGAAGGGTTATACTTAATTATTAGTTATTAACTTTAGTAGATAAGATTTATTGTGAGCGGCAAATATAGAAAAAGATATTTATGCAATACAACAAACCCGATTTTTTAGAAAATTTTGCCCTTGTTTTCACTCTTTTTTACGTAATAATGTTATTAAGTGGTGTATTACACTATTATATATGAAGTATTTGCGACTGAAGCACATAATAATCGCGGGGGCCGTGGCCATTTGTACGCTGGTACAAGAATGCTATTACATAACAATGTGCCATGTTCCACAATTTTGCAGGAAGAGCAGGAGGTGAAGTTGTGGTAATAAGAGTTGTACCGTTATACCTGAAACTTGGTGAGGTAAACGTATAATATTTAGTTACGGGAACACCGGAACCTGAAAAGGCAATTTGATCTCCCCACAAACCATTTATACCTGACCTCAAAACAAAATGGTGTATATAATACTGAAGCGCAGTTCCGCCATTTATTTGCCAATCTGCAACACTATCTTCTACTACCAGCATTTGAAGATAGTAGGTATACCCACTTGCAGGGGCATTATTTAAAGAAACGGTAACCTGTGTCCCGAATATCTGCTGCTTGATCCAACTACTATCGACCATAGTTATGGTAGCTAATTGTGGGGTGGCAACAATTGAATCGACAGCAGTGGGCCAGTTACTTGGTTGTATATCTCCGTCTCCTCCTTTACCGTCAAAATATATTCTATTAACCATTCCCTGGGGCCAACCTTGTGTACCACAATCGGTAAGAACAAGATCCCACGCAGTTCCGGCAGGAGTGATGTAATTATTATAAAAAGCAGTATCTGCAAGGCCCGGAGGGACATTTGGCGCACCTTTTTGAGTGGCAGGATAGGCCTCAGTACCTACATTTACTTCCATTGAAACCACTTGTGTTGGGTGGGCAGTAAGTATGTTGTCGGCAACGGTAACTGCCGCAGGGCAATTGGTACAAAAATGGCCCATATAGTCTTCCAACAATACCTTGGTTAAGTTATCATTTGTTGACGTGGTTATGTGATCAGGTGGCGTGGTTGGAAGTGTAGCGTACGTGGTAATTGTAATTATGGGATTGGTAACCTTATCGCAAGATGTAATGGCAAATAAAACAATACCGGTTATAATTGCTGAAAAACGCATACTGCTGCAATATTTACCCACTAAGTTATACATTTTACCCATATTAAAAACTGTTGGTAATTGATATTGTAAATCCGTCGGATGCAGGTATTTGCCTGCAAACACCACCCACGCAAAGTATACCTGAACGTGTTTTGCCATAACCTAACGTAACTCTAAGTGTACTGTGGGTATATCCTCCGGTAAAAGTGTAATAATGTATTTGCTGGCTTGCAACCGGGTTGCCATAATTATATTCATCCAATGCGCCAATGAACCAATCGGAGCCGAAATTCATTTCGGCCATACCAAATGCCCAGTTGCCAAGGTCTTGTTTGGTATAAAGTTCCTGAAATTCAAAATGCAGGGTATTAGAAGAGGCTACACGATAGTAACCATCAAATATTCCTACATTCATATGAATGATCTTATCCGTTATCTCCTGTTGAATAACAGTCTTATTGTATGCCTCATCAATATACTGCATTACCATGCGGAACTTTGGAGAGAATTTATGTTTTAATTCTATTGTCAAATTATTAAAATATAATTCTTTACTTGGCATTAAATAATTTACCGAATATTCCTGGCGGGCAGTATTCATGTCATTCAGATTGGTAGTATCTAAAGCATTAATAGCCGATAGTTCAACATCAAGTTCTGTTCCGTATTTGCCACCCAACACGCTTCCTTTTTTAAGTGTATGCCTTATTTCGGCATCAAAGCCCATTTCGCCATTTGGCTGGGTTGCATAAGGATAAATTTGTGCAAGCTGATAAGTTTCATCGCGCGGCATGGTTGGCAGGTAGTTAATATCCAAATCGCTTTTCACAGCGGTCCTGTCCGATTTAAAACTCATGTTATCAATACTCTCTCCACTTAAGGAAAAAGAAAAACCTTTGGTAGAATAATCGGCCCTTACTAAAAATGCCTGGCCGGGTTTATAAATATATCCGTTAACAACCGATGGGTCATTTATTTTGTAAGCATATTCTGAATAAAAAGAAAAGCCACCATTGCTTATGGTTATACGCCCTGCGCTGGCACCCACATTAGCAGGTACATTGTAGGTAGTATTATCGGGTACCTGGTAATTGCTTACAAAGCTTCCACCCAAAATAATTTTTGTTTTTACAGTATCCCAATGCGGTATTAACTGGTTTATATTTATTTCACCGTCTACTCCACGAACTATTCCGCTTCCTTCGCCCCAGTAGTAACGCTGATGGCCAATTATGGCTTTTACCGATATGCCTTTGCACAAATTATATTTAAGCCTTACACCATCAATAGAATTATCCAGCCCCAATTGGTATTGCCAATACGAACGTAGAATTAATCCGCTGCCAAACTGTTCATAGAAATTACCTGCCGTAACATCAATGGTTGAATCGGCAAAACGAATGTATTTATATGCAATTCCCTGGCCATTATAGCGTGCATCGTAACCTTGCAAAGCATTTTCGTATGCTTCGTAACGCACACCGGCCGATATTTTGCCATTGGTATAATCGAGCTGGGTATATGTATTCAATCCCATTTTTTCGGGCACTACAGGTGCGCCAATTGCCGAATCTGGTTTATATGTCTGTGCATCAATTTCAAAACTGCCATG
>JABCZW010000089.1 GCA_013289475.1 Bacteroidota bacterium | reverse complement strand
TGCCGTGTTATAAGCTCCGGTCGTATTTTGATAGAGGGCCTGATATCCTGTGGCAGTATTGTCCCAGCCATGAATATTGGCATGTAAAGTTGCCATACCTAAACCCGTATTTTGAAAGCCATCAGTATTGTTAGGTAAACTAATGGCTCCGCATGCAGTATTATCAGTACCAGTATTGGTCGATTGTAATGCATGATATCCAAAGCCTGCATTGTCAACGCCTGAAAAATTTGTAATTGCAACACCTGCATTATATCCAAAAAAAGCATTTGAGTTGGTAATATCAATTAACCCGCATTGTATTCCGCTTGCTTTAAACATAAGGTTCTCAGCATCGTTGGTGCCCAAAAAATTCGTACCCGGCACTGTTCCAGTATTGCCTGTAAGCAGCCATCCACCCTGCGCAGTAGTGGCACTGTTACCGGCTAAAATCAATACCCAATTAGGGGATGCAGGGGTTCCTGCATTATAATAATAACCTACAACCACATTATGAGGAGAAGCACCTGCTACTGCAGTATTGTAAACTATTAAACCGGTGGCAGGATTGGTAGTTGGAGCAGCAGCATTAGTAGCGGTTAAAGCAACGCTTGGCGCCAGTAATCCTAAATTCGCGGTATTACTTAAGTCGAGTATTGCAGATGCGTTAGGTGCAGCTCCGGTGGTATTTATACCCACATTTTGAGCATGCAGAGCAAAGGAAAAAAATAGTATCAGAATTGAACTTCCTGTAGATTTCTTCAAGCCAGTGGGATATTAATGGGAGATACTACGCAAATATATAAAAATATGCCAAGAAATCATCATTCTTTTTGTTCTGATTTCTGATTGATTATTATCATTATTAAAATTATATATTTATGCCATGAAAAAACGCCTACTTTTTTTAATAATACTTATTAGTGTTATAAGTAATACTAATGCTCAAAACTTTGACAGAGCTGAAGCTGCAAATAAATCGGTAACTGGTATGACCTCTAATGGAGGTAGTAAGGGTTACGGCTTAGCATATCATTATAACTCCGGCACCGGAAAAGATAGTTTGTTATTCAACTTTACAGGTAGCGGAAGAAGTATTTTCCTGGGATACCCCGAAGGTAATGTAATACAGGTGAAAAACGGAAGGCTTTATGGTATGGCTCCCTATGGCGGTAGTTTTAATAACGGAGCGATATTCAGTTATAACCCAACTACAGGATTAGATAGTGTAGTATTTAGTTTTCAACCCCAATACGGAACTTTTGCAGCCGGTTCATTAATGCAGGCATCTAACGGATTGTTATACGGAATGACCACTTATGGAGGAAAGTTTGGTAACGGAGTGCTTTTTAGCTTTAACCCGGGCACTGCCAAGGACAGTGTATTGGTTAATTTCGATACATTAAATGGTTCGAATCCGTATGGCTCATTAATACAGGCAACAGATGGATTACTTTATGGAATGACTTCCTTTGTGGAAAGACCGGATTTGGTGTTATCTTTAGTTTCAATCCTGTAACAGGAAAAGACAGCACACTTCTTAGTTTTAATGATTCTGTTAATGGAAGTTATCCCAATGGTTCACTCATGCAGGCATCAGACGGGTTATTGTATGGTATGACATATTCTGGTGGGACATATACCGATGGGGTGATATTTAGTTTTAATATAGTGACAGGCAAGGATAGTGTATTATACAATTTTGACTGGACCCACGGAGCGGACCCTCGTGGTTCACTCATGCAAGCATCTAACGGGTTATTATATGGAATGGCCCAAAACGGGGGGGATTCGACAAATACAGGGTACGATCTGGGAGTTCTTTTTAGCTTTAATACCCTGACGGGCCAGGATAGTGTATTATTTCAATTCGATAGCATTAGCGGAAATACTCCATGGGGTTCATTGATACAGGCTTCCAATGGTCTCCTGTATGGAATGACATACACAGGTGGGTTGAATACGTATAATGGTTCAAATAATGGGACAATTTTTAGTTTCAATATATTAACTGCAAAAGATAGTGTACTGGTGAAATTAACAGGTCTTAAAAATGGAGATTCTCCTTATGGCGACCTTTTGCAGGCAACGGATGGACAGCTTTATGGTATGACTTCGGCCGGAGGTACCACTGGTGGCGGAGTACTATTCAGGTTAGACCCTGTTACACAAAAAGATTCAGTATTGTTGAATTTTGGAGCCAGTTCAACACAAACTTTAAACAGCTTACTTACAGCGTCAAATGGATTGATGTATGGACTTACGTATGCAGGTGGAACCTTTGACTATGGCACGCTGTTTGAGTATAGTCCTATAACAGGTAAGGATAGTGTGATGATTAATTTTAATGGCACCAATGGATCTAATCCTGACGGAGCATTAATACAGGCATCAAATGGGTTGTTGTATGGACTAACTGAAAATGGCGGAGCTTATAATTTCGGAACATTATTCAGCTTCAATACCGCAACCGGAAAGGCCAATACCCTGTATAGTTTCAATGATACCAGTGGAGGAAACCCTTATGGCTCTTTAATACAGGCATCTGATGGTTCGCTCTATGGAGGAACATTAGGTGGTGGAGTATATATTAGCGGTGTCCTTTTTAATTATAACCTTATAAGCAGTAATTATAATGATTTGTTTGATTTTGTTATTACCCCTGGAATTTCTTATAGTTGCGGCCCGGTTGGTTCATTGATACAGGCTGCTGATGGCCTGTTATACGGTATGCAATATGAAGGAGGCAAGGATTCAGCCGGCATGCTTTTTAGTTTTAATATTTTCAGTGGAATTTTAGATACCATTTATAATATACCTTATTCATTAGGCACTTATCCGCAAGGGAATGTATTGGTCGACACCTTGTCGCATATTGTTTATGCTACTGTGGGTGATGATTCAAATGGCTCCGGCTACGGAAAATTCTTCAGTTATAATATGAAGACCAAAACGGCAAAAGTTCTTATTAAATTCAATGGCGCGAATGGTTCAAATCCTACAGGCCTTTTACTTTGGGATACTGCGGCAAATTATATTTACAGCACCACCTACCAGGGTGGTACCTATAATTATGGGGTATTGTACCGGTACGATATTGGAACCGGGAAGGATACGGTATTGCTCAATTTTTATCAAAATATTGGTGCAACTCCTTGTGGTATATTACTTGTAAACGACGGCCCTTCCGCTGTAAATAATATAGTTGCAAAAAAAGATTTAATAATTGTTTATCCTAATCCGTTTAAAGATATAGCAACTGTATTGTTTAATGAAGAAGGCAAGCACTATATTGAAATTGATGATATAAATGGCAAGAAACTGAGGTGGATAAGCACTGACAACAGGCAGTGCAATATTGCGAGAGAAAGCCTTGCACAGGGAATGTACCTGTTAAAGTTTTACGATGGTACTCAGCATTATCTGTCTACCTCAAAAATTATTGTGCAGTAATTTTTAATTCCCGGCATTGGTAAGAGCATAGGTGCTGAATAAAAAATTTACATTTGCCTTTATGAAAAGGTTATTTATTTACTTATCACTTTTCGCTTTTCACTTTTCACTCTATGCCCAGCAGCACGATATTGATTCGTTGCGCCATCTTTTAAAAACTGCAGGACAAGACAGTAATAGGGTAAGCGCTATGAATTACCTTACTTATTTACTTGAAAATACCGGTGCATATGATAAGGCCGATTCATTGGCCCATGAGGCATTGCAGATTGCACAAAAAATAAATTATAAAAAAGGTATTGCCATTGCATATACCAATATAGCCAGCAACTTTGATGATAAAGGTGATTATCCGAATGCATTAGATTATTATGTGAAAGCACTGAATATAAAAAAGGATATAGGTGATAAGCATGGAACTGCAAATAGCTTAAATGGGATAGGCCTTATTTATGAAAAAAAAGGTGAGTACACACAAGCAATTGAAGATTATAATGAAGCTTATGAAATTTGCCAGGAAATTGGAGACCAGGAAGGCAGTGCCAATGCATTGGATAATATTGGAAACACTTATGCTGATCAAAGCCTTTATTCTAAGGCGCTCGAAAATAATTTTAAATCTTTAAAAATACGTGAACTAATAAAAGATACCGATGCTATAGGAAAATCATATGAAAGTATCGGGACTTGTTATAATTATTTGGGTGATTATCCAAAGGCATTGGATTATTATAGGAAATCTTTAGCAATAAAGGAGAGGGCAGGAGATATGCCAACTGTGGCTGAACTTTATACTAATATAGGACAGGTTTATCATGCTCAGGGGAATAATCAAAAAGCACTGGATGAATATGTAGAAGCGATAGGAATCAATAAAAAGATTGGGAATGCGCTGGGAACGGCTGTATGTTATAATAATATGGGGGAAAGTTATATGCCGCAACATAAAAATAGTCATCCTTTTCAAGCGACCAGTAAAAATCGCCGCTTACTATATCCTTAGGCTTAAACAAAATAAAATGCTCCGGTAAGTGTTGTGAAACATGTTCCTCTTCTTTTAAAAGCGCCAGTTGAATACGCTTGGCATAATTAATTGAATCAATTATGTCTTTTTTCTGCTCTTCTACAATTTTATTTTTCTCTTCCACTACCTGCTTTTGCTCTTCCACAATTAATTTTTGCCTCTCAATTAATGTTTTCTGTTTTCGTGTTGTTCTAAGCGAACGTAAAATTATTACAGCTATTACACCAATAGCAATAGCTACAAATATCACAAAGAACATAGCTATTTTCTGACGCTTGCTGTCTGCCCTGGCTACTTCATCCTTCTTTTCCTGCTCTGCCTGTTCAATTGCATGCTTCTTATCAAATTCATAATTCATTTCAGCCTGCACAGTCTTCTTAGAATTATCTACATTATTAATGCTATCCCGAATAGTAATGTAGTTTTTATAGTACGCAAATGCTTTTTTATCATTTCCTGTTGAATCGAACACATTACTCAATGCCTGGTTTGCCATTTGCATAATTTGCAGATCACCCATAATAGTTGCTGTATCAATGGCTTTGTTTTCATAATCTATAGCTTC
>JABCZW010000088.1 GCA_013289475.1 Bacteroidota bacterium | reverse complement strand
TAAATGATGATCTTTAAGCCATGCAGCCTTCAGGCAAAGTAAACGTGCAGCATCGATCTGGGTTGCCATATCTGCCAATTTAAACTGAATAGCCTGGTGTTCGCTGATAGGTTTGCCAAATGCTTTTCTTTCTTTTGAATACGCCAGCGCTAATTCGTAAGCGCCTGAAGCGATACCCAATGCCTGTGAGGCAATACCTATGCGTCCGCCCGAAAGTGTTTTCATAGCGAACTTAAATCCAAAGCCATCTTCGCCAATACGATTCTCTGCAGGCACTTCTACATCGGTAAACATTATAGAATGTGTATCAGAGCCACGTATGCCGAGCTTATTTTCTTTTTTACCAACGGTAACGCCCTTCCATTTTTTCTCAACTATAAAAGCGTTAATGCCCTTATGTTTTTTTTCAGGATGGCTTTGTGCAATTACTAAATAAATTGAGGCACTGTTGCCATTGGTTATCCAGTTCTTGGTACCGTTTAAAATATACTTATCTCCTTTAGGAATTGCAGTAGTGCTTTGTGATGTAGCATCGGAACCAGCTTCAGGCTCTGACAAACAGAACGCGCCAATAATTTCTCCTTTTGCAAGCGGCACCAAATATTTTTGTTTTTGTTCTTCGGTACCGAAGGTTTCGAGCCCCCAGCATACCAATGAATTATTTACCGACATACAGACAGATACCGAAGCATCGATCTTCGAAATTTCTTCCATTGCCAATACATACGAAATGGTATCCATTCCGCCGCCGCCATATTGTTGGCTCACCATCATACCCAAAAAGCCCAATTCGCCCAACTTCTTAATTTCTTCTTTCGGGAATTTCTGTTGCTCATCGCGCTCAATTACGCCCGGCTTCAATACTTCGTTGGCAAAATCACGAGCAGCTTTTTGTATCATTAAGTGCTCTTCGGTCAGTTGGAAATTCATAGCAATGTTGGAATTTTATAGTAAATACAAATATATACGATTCTCTCAATTACGAATTAAAAATTACGAATTAAGAATGAAGTACTGCTTGGGAATGTGTTTTTGCCCCAAACCCCTAAACGGGATTTAAATAGATTCCTCGTTGTCATTCCGAACAGAGTGAGGAATCTATTTTTCAAAGCCTCTTTAGGGGTTTGGGACTAACAAAAAAGCCAAGAGTGGAATTATTAAAATGGATCCTTCCCGTTAATTATTCTTAATAATACCGCTATAACTGCAATTACAAGTAACAGATGTATAAGCCCGCCTGCATGATAACCCAGAAAACCAATAAGCCACAGTATTACAAACACTACTGCAATAATATAAAGTATACGTCCCATGTTATAAGGTTTTGGTTAATGTAAAGTTATACGGGTAAAAGATAGATTATCAGCATATTCGATAAAACCCTGATTATTATAGTTATACAATTCTTTATGGGGAATTAGCAATAACGCCGATTCCAAATCATTGTCCCGTTTTTCGTTATCTTTGTTCTATTACTACAGGATAACATTACGATTACACAAATTTACTTTGACATTCCAGGACTTTAATTTTGAACCCGAGCTTTTAGAAGGGTTACTATCAATGGGCTTTAAACAGCCCACCCCCATACAGGAACAAGCTATACCTATAATTCTCAATAATAACGATATTATTGCCTGTGCCCAAACCGGTACAGGAAAAACGGCAGCTTACTTGTTGCCCATCATAAGCAAAATAATAAAGAGTAAGAGCGAAACGGTTGATACGCTGATAATTGCCCCTACACGCGAATTAGCGATACAAATTGATGAAGCCATACAAGGCTTTAGCTACTTTGCCCCGGTTAGTGCACTGGCTATTTATGGCGGCAACGACGGAGCATCGTTTGAGCAGGAAAAGAAGGCTCTCATGCATGGCGCCAACATTATTATTGCTACCCCGGGCAGGCTTATATCTCACTTAAATATGGGCTATGTAAAGTTTGGCCACATAAAGCATTTGATTTTAGATGAAGCCGACCGTATGCTCGATATGGGCTTTAATGAAGACATTACCAAAATAATAAGCTTTTTGCCCAAGCACAGGCAAAGCCTGTTATTTTCGGCTACTATGCCCAATAAAATAAGGGAACTGGCAAAGAAAATATTGCATAACCCTGAACAGATAAATATAGCCCTTTCAAAGCCTGCTGAAGGTGTAACGCAAGGCGCTTATGTGGTTTATGACAACCAAAAAATAGGGCTCCTGAAAAGTGTTTTACAAGAGAACCACAAAGAAAGTGTATTGATATTTTCAGGCACAAAGGAAAGAGTTAAGGAAATGGAAAGAGAGTTGCGCAAAGCAAACATTAATGCTGCAGCTATCCACTCGGACCTTGAGCAAGATAAGCGCAATGATGTATTACGCGAATTTAAAAGCAGGAAGATAAACGTATTGGTAGCAACCGATATCCTATCACGTGGTATTGATATAGATTCTATAGGCCTTGTAATTAACTTTGATGTGCCACGTGATGCGGAAGACTACATACACCGTGTAGGAAGAACAGCCAGGGCAGAATCGACTGGGGTAGCGCTTACATTTGTTAATCCCGATGACCAGTATAAGTTCAAGAAAATTGAAGACCTTATCGGAAACGAAATAAATAAATTACCTATCCCAACTCAATTAGGTACCGGGCCCGAATACAACCCCGAAAAAAATAAGAGAATCTTTACACGCGGTTCTCATGGGGGGAAGAAAAGAAGGTAGATTTTGAAATGCCCTTTGCATTTTGTAGATTTGGCTAATATTAAAGCCACTATACATGAAAAGAAGTTTACTTTTTTCTCTTTTTTTAATTAGCTACATAGTAAATGCATCTACCAATGTTAAAGGTGGTATTTATTCCAATACTACGTGGACAAAAGCTAACAGCCCATATATTGTAACTGATACAATTGTTGTTTTCCCCGGGGTTACCCTTACCATACAGCCAGGTGTAACTGTTGAATTTGCCAATAATGTGGAATTAGAAATAAGGCAAGCCACTTTAATTGCATTGGGTACATCTTCAGACTCTATAATATTTACAAGTAATGCTACTTTTCCAACTCCTGGCATTTATTCAGGTATATATTTAGATCCTGGCGATACCACAAAGTTTAGTTATTGCCATTTTTGTTATGCCAATACAGCGATTACAGACCCTATTAATAGCACTTACGCGTCTTTTACGCATTGTAATTTCAACCTCAATATTTATGGGATTCAATATTTATCGGCTGTTGGGATAGTAGACAGTTGTAATTTTAGAAATAATACCTCAGCAATATATTGGTCAGCTACTATTCTTATCGAAAATTGCAACGCGATTAAGAACACTAATGGTATTACTAATTCGGAATCTACTATAACTGATTGTATTATTGATTCTAATGCAAATATCGGTTTTAGTTGTTGGGTAAATGGCGTATGCAAATTAAAAAATTGCGAAATTAAATATAACGGAATAGGGGTAATTGGTGGTAGCCATGATAGTATTTGCTCAAATTTAATAGAAGACAATAATATAGGTATTAAATTAGGCACTAACGATATTTATTTGTGTAATAGCATTTGTAACAATACAAAGTATAACTTATTCGATTCGATTGCTATTAATCAAAGCTTGAATCATAATTATTGGTGTTTAACAGATTCTGCAAAAATCCAGGCAACCATATATGATGGTTATCAAAATATTCATTACGGATTAGTATTTTTCACGCCATTTGATACCCTGCCTTGTAAATCGGTGGGTGATACTACAATTATTACATCTCTTTCAGCAATTAATGAAAACATTAACTTTATTTCGATATATCCCAACCCCGTTACCAATGAGCTATTCATTAACCTGCACCAAGCTATTGATGGTATACTTACTTTAACCAATGTATTTGGTCAGGATGTCTATAGCACAAAAATATCGGGCAGCGATGGCAGCACACAAAAAATAAACACCAGTAATTTACAACAAGGAGTTTATTTCCTTAAAATGGAATCGAACGGGCAAATACTGACAAAGAAGGTATTGAAAATATAACCTGTAGAATTTATTATTAAAACCAAAAGCCCTGCAATATTGCGGGGCTTTTTTTATTGATTTGTTCATAATTTATTAACTATTTTATTACATAATATAAATATATTAACTATATTTGTAAACAGAAAAAGTAATAAGTGCTAAGGAGTAAGGGATAAGGGATAAGTAAAGCAAAACCCAAATTTCTAATTGTTCTTTGAAATGTTTTTTTATTATTTGCCCAAAATATGGACAACAGGTGTCAAAAGGTGACATTTAGTGACAAAAATGCTAAAGTATTTAGCAAAATTGCACCTAAAAACGTAGGAGTGACATCTCTTAGTGACAAAACAGATAACATTTTGAAAATCAAAAAGAAATAGCAAAAATGTCGGAGAAACATTCGCGTTTTATGACACAAAACGACAGATTACGACACTTTCTTAGTAAACCTGTGCGTCGCTATGGTTTTGGGCATCGTTATAGAGGTTTTTCTTCATCTCCTCTATCAGATCCATCTTTCGCTTATTCAGTAATATCTTTTTAATGTTCTCCTTCTCGAACGAAAGTGGGGACATGCTGTTCTTTATCATATAACCTTTTATACCCAGGCAATACACACTGGCCGTATCTTCAATTTGTACAAAATGGTTATTGTTGTTCTGCAAAAACAGATCCTGGTTATAGGTCTGTATAGGTATCTCTTTCAGTACATCGTCAAACATCAACCATGCATTATCATTTAAAAAGAAATTCTGGGCATACTGGTAACAATATTTCGAAAGCTTGTCCCTGTCCTTAGGATTGTCTGATATAACAAGGGCTTTAAGCTTATCTAGCCCCGGAGATTTTTTACCCACCTTAACATAAATGATCTTTACAATATCGTTCTTTAGTTGGAAGTCCTTCTTGTTATCGTCGTAATACTTTTCAATCTCAGTTTCGTTTACGTTCGTATCAAGCTTTTCCTTAACCAGTTCTTTTTCGTAAGCATAAATAATAAGCGAGTTCTTATAATCTTCTATTTGCTTTGTGAGGTCCATTTGCTTCTGGTTAAGGTTGTTGCCAGCCTGGTGCAACAACACCTGTTCTTCCATCCAATGCCTGACAAATTCTTTTACTATGGTAACACTATCAGCAGGCTTGGTTCCGGTGGCAACAAGCTCCTTAATATCATCGGGATATAAGTAAACATCAAACACTCTTGCAATTGCTTTTCCGGTAGGCTCTTTCTTTTTGCTATTAAATAACCCGCACGAAGCAAGCAACATACCGGATGTTGCAAATACAAATAAACGCAGGTATATATGCTTTACACCCACCTGTTCAGTAATTCAACAAGGTCTAATAACAAAGCCGCTTTAGGTGTTTCCGACTGGGCAGTATAACTTTCTTTAACCTTTGTAATTAACGTGTTAGCTTGTTCCGGTGTCACTTCACCTGTTATCTGTTCAATAACTGTTATTGCTTCCAGGGCCACTTCAAAAGTCTCTTGTATTACAATGAGTGCAAAAAAAGGAAGGAACCGTGTACAATCTATACCTGATTCCCAGCAAGCCGCTACAAGTGCTTTTTTATCGCCTTTGGCTTCAGCTATGCCACGCATTAAAAGCTCAACAGCTTTGGGTTCTTTTTTCAAAAAGTTAAATATCTCCTGCCGTGATGATTTATAACGCACATCGCATAAAAGTTCTACCAGCATATCCACATGTTCAGCATTGGCCTTCTCTTCGTCGGCCTTGCTTATATACATGGTTTTGTAAAACCGTTGGTCGAAAAGTTTATCAACCAGTATGTCTCTTTTTATAGCCATTTGTAGCTGTATTTGGTATAGGGCAA
>JABCZW010000087.1 GCA_013289475.1 Bacteroidota bacterium | reverse complement strand
TTCAGCTACTTTCCATGCAATTGAATTAGAATCGAGGGCACCTGAAATAATGCCTCTTTTGCCTTTTAAAATATTGTGCGACATAAATAGTAGGTTTTATAAAGACAAATATAAGAGAATTGCCCTACCCCATTCTCCCCGAAAGGATGGTTTACTAATGAAAATTATTGGCTTGTATAGTGAAAATTCTTGCCTCCATCCTGCACCTCAACCTTTTTAATACTATCCAGTGGTATTTTTTTAGTTATAAATGACATGTATCTTGATTCAACACCATAAAGCATGCCATTGCTCAAAATCACCCTATCGAAATAAAACACAACTCGCCTTTTTTTGTACCCGTAAGTAATCCTGGTCTCAATTGAAGGTCCGTTTATTAATTGGGCCGGGGCACCGCTTTTATCAGTGCATTTAATTGTTTTTATGGGATTAGCCTTATAGTTAACATCAACCATTAGCGGTCCGCTTATACCCACTTGCATTAACTTACTCGAATCAATACCGGCAAACTGCTCCTTTAGGCTATCGACTGAAATATAATAGTTTGCACACGAGGTAAAAAAAACTGCAGGTATTATTATTAATAATGTTCTTTTTATCATAGAGCGGATTTGAAGTTAGCAAATTTACAAAGAATTATTGCCCTTGTAATAATTCTTTGGTGCTGAACTATAAAACCAGGCTCTACTACAAGACATTTATCTGGTTATAATTACCTTCTTCATGAAAGTGTTGCCATTGGCTAATTCCGCTTTAAGGAAATATAGCCCCGGTGCTATTTGTTTAACAGGTATTTGAATATTATCTTTTGAAGAATAAACGTTACTCATCATCTGCTTCCCTTCAATATTATAAAGGTTTATTGTTATATTGCCTTTTAATCCGTTTGATTTTACATAAATGTAATTATCGGCAGGATTCGGATAAACTCCAATGCTGCTAAAGGTATTAACAGCGACTATTCCGGTAGTTACAGTATTAACCTCACGCACCCTCTGGTTACCATCATCCGGAACATAAATATTACCCGATGCATCTACAGCAACTGAATAGGGATAACCCAAACCTGCATTAGTAGCAGGTCCTCCGTCTCCGCTAAAACCACTGCTCCTGTTACCTACTACGGTATTTATTATTTTGGTGCTTGCATCAACTTCACGTATAATATCATTACTGTTATCTGTTATATATAAGTTGTGATTCTTGTCTATTTCAACCGCTGTAGGCCAATAGAATTCAGCAGAATCTGCCAGGCCACCGTCGCCGGGGCCACCAACACCCATTACACCATTACCCGCAACAGTAGTAATTGTTCCAGTATTACCATCCACTTTACGTATTCTTTGATTATATACGTCAGGGATATACATGCTTCCTGAATCGTCCACACCAATATCCCATACCATTACACTATTCCCTCCACCAGGGTCTAAATTCAGTTCAGCAGCAGTAGCAGCTATTCCGTCTCCGTTATAACCTGCAGTGCCGTTACCGGCAACAGTATTAACCTTGCCGGTGGATGCAGTTATTTTGCGTATCCTGTTATTATTCCTGTCAGCCAGATAAACATTGAATTTTTTATCTACAGTAACTGAAGTAATGTTGTTAAATCTTGCAGCAGTTGCAGCGCCGCCATCGCCAAGGAAGCCGCCCGAACCGGTTTTGCCCGCGATAGTTGTTATAATACCGGTTGCAGCCTTTACCTTTCGCACAATATTAAAGACAGTCAAGGCCATATAGATATTACCTGAATCGTCAACGGCAATACCACCAAGGTTAGCAATTTGCGCAGCCGTCGCCTGGCCTCCATCGCCACTATTGCCGCCGGTACCGGTACCTACTACTGTGCTTATATTCCCGGTTGAAACGCTTATTTTACGTATTCTGTTATTTGATACATCGGCTATATAAATATTACCTAAAGTATCCAAAGCTACCGCATCCGGATAATTCAATTCAGCCGCGGTTGCAGCAACTCCGTCGCCTGTATAACTTGCTGTTCCATCGCCTGCAATGGTATTAATATTTTGAGCAACACTTACGTGTACCACTCCTAAACAAGCTAAAACGAATAAGGCAATTGTAATTTTATTCATACAGGTAGTATTAATGCAGTTAATCAAATATACGAATTTAAACCACCAAAAAAATCGGGTTAATACACATCCTGAACTAATGCAGCAGCATCGTCCGGGCAGCGGCCATTTGCAGGTAGGGTGGTAAATGCGCGTCCGCATTTAGGGCATCTCCACAGCTGAACCTTATTTGATTTTTTTTGTTCAGATTCCGTATGTGTAAGGCCCTGACGGAGGACTAGCGAATCCTTAGCATGCTTATTTCTATCTTCATCTTTCCCATCTGGCTTTTTATTCTCTTTCACAGCAGCTTTAGCGGAAGTTACCTGTTGCTTTGAAATACCCGCTTTCTGTGATTGCTGAGTTGGTTGCTGGTGATCTTCTGTTTTTGCAGGTTGCTGAACTGGTTGTTGGTAATTATCTGTTCTTTCAAGTTGCTGAGTTGGTTGCTGGTAATTCTGTGTCCTTTCAGTTTGCTGAGCGGGTTGCTGATAATTCTCTGTTCTTGTCGGTTGCTGCATCTCATGAGCTGGAGCTGGCGTTAATTTCTCCTGCCCAAATGCGCTTAAAGTCGTTATAATTAAAACTGGAATAATAAGTAGTGTTTTCATGTGGCTTGGGGTTTATTAATTACTGTTATCAAACGTAGTTATTAGCATACGCTAAACCAAAGAAACTGAGTTAATAAATGTTAATTGACTCGCTAAAACACTACTACTTTCCCAACAATTCAGTAGCTGTTTTAATGGCAGAGCTGCCTGGCTTACCCATACTTATCATACGGGCAATCTCTTCTACCCGCTCGTCAGGCGACAACTGCCTGATGCTTGTAACCGTCCTGTTTTTCTGGTCTTGCTTATACACCATAAAGTGGGTATTGCCACGGCTCGCAATCTGCGGTAAGTGAGTAATCATTATCACTTGCATAGATGAGCTTATTTTCAAAACAAGCTCAGCCACTTGCCCTGCCACTTGCCCGGAAACACCTGTATCTATTTCATCGAAAATAATGGTAGGCATATCAGTAAGTTTAGCAACAAGTGCCTTTATAACCAACATTAGGCGAGATAATTCACCACCCGAAGCTACCTTTTCCACTTCTCTCAAGTCCTTGCCTTTATTGGCGCTGAACATAAACCGCACTGAGTCTAAGCCCGATGCAGAAAACTCGGTTAAAGCCGTTAAGTCTATTTTAATCCTCGCGTTGGGCATTCCCAAATCGCTAAGGTGTTTCTGAATATCGGTTTCCAGTTTGGGTATCACTTTATTTCTGCCGGCGCTTATACGTGTAGCCATTTTCTTCAGTGCATCCTCTAACGCATCTTTTTCTTTTTGTAAGTGCGTTATCTGCGCTTCGAGTGTAGATATATTCTGAAGTCTTGCCACCAGGTCTTCCTCTATTTTCAATAACTCGTCTGCTGTATTTACCCTGTGCTTTTGTGCTAAACGCAATATAGTATCCAGTCTTTCCGACAAAGTATTAGCCTTTTTAGGGTCATGATTTATTTTGCCTTCTATACCTTCTACTTCGCCTGAAATATCTTTCAATTCTACAATAACCGAATTGATACGTTGCACCAAGTCGGCAATGGAAGTATTGTATGTTGCTACCGAACCAAGTTTATTTTTTACTTCTATAAGCGAGGCAACAAGGTTCTTATCGCCACTATTCAACAATTCAGATGAAGCAAGAAGCAGGGCTTTTATCTGGTCGGCATGGGTAAGCATTTCAAGCTCCTCCTCTACCCTCTTTTCTTCTCCGCTTTCTAATTTAGCTTCTGCCATTTCATTTACCTGGAACTCTAAATAATCTCTTTCTTTCCTGGCTTCTGCTTCCTGGAGAATTGAAAATTCCAATTCCTTAGCAACGCTCTTATAACGGCCGAATTGCTTTTTATAATCTTCAAGCAACGTTGCATGCGCTGCATAAGCATCTACCACCGACAACTGGAATCCCGATTCATTCAGCAATAAATTCTCATGCTGTGAATGTATATCGATGAGCTTTGATGAAAGTGCTTTTATCTGAGTAAGGGTAACGGGGGTATCGTTTATAAATGCCCTCGATTTACCTTCGGGTGATATTTCCCTGCGGATCAATATCTCATGTGAGAAATCAAGGTCGTTTTGCGTGAAAAAGTTTTTTATCTCCGGGTGCTTGCTGACGAACTCACCTTCTACAATACATTTTTTGGTTTTGTCGTTCACCAATTCCGATTCTGCCCGCTGGCCGAGCAAAAGAAAAAGTGCTCCGAGCAGAATTGACTTACCAGCCCCAGTCTCTCCGGTAATAATAGCCATATTATCGGGGAAAGCCACATCAATTGAGTCTATCAAAGCATAGTTACGGATATGTAAAGCGCGAAGCATAAAACAAATATAGGAAAGAGAGTTATTGTGAGCTTCAAAAAAAAGCTATATTTACTAATAGAAAATTTACCACTAATTCATGCAATAGAATCAAATGAAAAAAACTATATCCTTTTATTTGTTTTTATTTTCATGCACTCTTTTTTGTGTTTTATCCTGTAAAGTAGGTAGTTCTCAAATATTATATGGCCTTACCGCTGCAGGAGGAGATAGTAGTGGAGGAGTCTTATATCAATACAATGCATTTACTTCACAAGAAAATGTAATTTACCCGTTTGCCCCCCAAGCTCCTTTTGGCCCGACTTCTAACCTTATACAAGCCACCGATGGTAACTATTATGGCATTACATCTTACGGTGGCAGAACAGGTTATGGAGTCATTTTTAAAATAACATCTTCAGGGCATTTCACCACCATTGCCAATTTTAATAACCATAACAATTCATATCCTTGCCTTATGATACAGGCAACCGATGGAAATTTTTATGGTGTTACAGCCGGGGGAGGCACCTATAATTATGGTACAATATTTAAATGTACTCTTTCCGGTGTTCTTACTACACTCATTAATTTTAATGATACCAACGGTGCATATCCTTATGGTAACATTATGCAAGCCTCTGACGGAAACTTATATGGAACAACCAGCTATGGCGGTTCTTCAAAAAATGGAACATTATTTAAATGCACTACTTCCGGCATACTAAGCGTATTAATCAATTTTAACAAAACAGATGGCGATGGTCCGGCGGGCGCTCTTTTACAGGCTAAAGACAGTAATTTATATGGGACCACAGAGGGTGGAGGTAAATTTAATGACGGAACTATTTTTAAGTGTACTACTTCGGGCTCGCTTACTACCCTGGTAAATTTTAATGATACAAATGGCTATGAGCCAAGAGCAGGGCTCATACAGGCTTTTGACGGTAATTTTTATGGGACCACAGTTTCTGGCGGCGATTCCGGGTTAGGCACACTATTTAAGTGCACTCCCGCTGGCGCAATAACCACATTGGTCAGTTTTCATGATACCATTGGCAAAAACCCTTATGGTAGCCTCCTCCAGGCTAAAGACAGTAATTTATTTGGCATGACAGAGAGTGGTGGATTCCCTTCCGGATATTATTATAACGGAAATTTTGGCACAGTGTTCAAATGCACCACATCAGGTTCATTAACTACCATGCTTAAATTCGATTCTATTCATGGTAAGAACCCTGAAAATAGTTTAATACAAAGTACAGATAGCAACTTATACGGCTTGGCTCCATCGGGGGGATCTGTAAATGGTGGGACATTTTTCAAAATCACAACAACAGATACGCTCACTACTCTATTTAATTTTGGAGACGTTTTAATTGGAACCCCAACCGGAAACTTGATACTGGCATCAGATAACAACATATATGGAATGACAAACGCATTCAAGGGTGAAATATTTAAATATACACTTTCAGATACAGTTAAGAATCTTACTAATACCGGTATAGATAATGGTGCTATTGGCTTTCTACAGGCTACGGATGGAAATTTTTACGGTATTACAAGTGGTGGTGGTAATGATTTTGGCACCATATTCAAATGTTCCATTTCCGGAGTGGCTAATCCTATTAGTTCTTTTTCTTTATACGGAGCTTTT
>JABCZW010000086.1:413-6927 GCA_013289475.1 Bacteroidota bacterium | reverse complement strand
TTCCGGTTGAACCACCTGAGTATCCTGCGCCGCCGCCGCCACCGCCAACAACCAGCAAAGTACCGGAAGTATTATCCCAAACAAATGTGCCGCCACCGCCGCCTGCTCCGTCATCTACCGTGTTAACGCCACCAACACCTCCGGTAACAACACTGATAACATGCCCACCCGTAACTGCACATACTCCCACAATTGTAACACCAAGTCCACCTGATACTGAATTACTTGTTGATGCACCACCACCTCCGCCAACTGCAGTTATGGTAACAGTTGTTATACATGCCGGAACTGTCCAGGTTTGTACTGAAGCAGAATAACTGTATGGTACAGTGCCATGTGCACAAGCAGATACAGTAACGGCCAAAGCAGCGCTTGAAGCGCTTGAACCGCATGAATTAACAGCTTGTACAGTTATACTGAATGGACCGCCTGCCGATGCATTGGCAGTTACGGTAATAGTATTTGTTGTTCCTCCCGCTGTAATAGTTCCAACCCCGGCAGGAACTGACCATGAATAAGATGTAGCTCCTGCAACTGCTCCAACAGTAAAAGTATTTCCGGTTGAACCTGTTGCAATAGGTGTTGTGCCAGTAGGTGCAGCCGGTGTTGCTGGTGGACCAATTACTGTTACAGCATAGCCGGCACTTGATGCACTCGTAGTACAAGAATTGCTTGCCGTACAGGTAATATTAGCAGGGCCGCCTGCGGCAGCGTTAGCGGTTACAGTGATTGTGGCTGTGCCCTGGCCTGAGGTAATAGTTCCTACCGTTGCTGAAACTGTCCATGTAAATGAGGTAGCTCCGGCTGAAGAAGCAGTGTAAGTATTTCCGGCTGAACTTTTACAAATTGATGTGGGGCCTGAGGTTATGGTTGGAACGGGAGGGGCCGTTGAAGCAATAGTTACAGAAAGTGCTGGACTTGAGGCACTTGTGCCACAAGAATTAGAAGCAGTTACCGTAACCGTGCATGTACCGTTACCTGTCCAGCTAATAACCTGCGATGTAGCCGACCCGCTAATAGTTGTAGTTGCATTTGAGAAAACTCCGGTACCTGTTCCGTTAGTTATATGCCATGTATAGGAAGACGCGTTTGAAACTGCAGTTACTGAATAAGTACTGGTACCAATACAAACAGGTGTGGAGCCGGTGGGTGCAGCCGGTATTGCCGGAGCAGCAGTACATGGGCAATAAACGGGCTCCCAGCAACTGCAGGTAGAATAATAATCTTCAATACAATTAACAGAATAGTTATAAATAAGTAATGAGTTAGTTGCACCCGCTGCACTAATACTATTCATATTGGCTGTAGTCATATACGGCAGTAAAAAGCCACCTGCTGTATTAGGCGATAAGTCTAATACGGCTGAGGCATTAGGTGCTGCACCGGTTGAGTTTATCCCCACGTTCTGCCCATGTACAAGTGTAGCGGTCATTACCAGCAACCCAAGTATAGTATTGCAAAATATGTTTTTAACCGTTTTCATTTCTTGTTTATATTACCATGTAATTGTAACCGATCCATTACCACTGTTATTTGCTGCTGTATTAGATTGTGCAGTACCTCCGTTATAAGAACTACCACCGCCGCCAACGCCATAATATTCGCCGCCGCCGCCGCCGCCATAGCCGCCGCCGCCGCCGCCGCCAGTCCAGGTTTGCCAGTCAGCGCCGCCGCCGCCGCCAAAACCACCTGCTCCTCCGGTACCTGCACCTGCACCACCTGCACCACCATTTGTATAAGACATGCCACCTCCGGCAACTCCACCAGTGGCACCATTTCCGCTATAACCGCCACCTGCACCACCAACATCTGTGTGATTCCATTGGCTGCATCCTCCATTAGGGCCAGTTGCATTGGTTGCGGCACCTGGGCAACCCCATAAGCCATCACCTACGTCTACTCCAGAATTAGATGTTGTTCCTATAACACTCGCGCTATTGCCAGACGCGAGGTTATTAGTGGTGTAGTATGCACCACCGCCACCACCTGCAATAATTAACTTTGTGCCACTTGTTTGGTCAATTACAAAAGTTCCGCCACCGCCACCGCCCTGTGTACCAGCTGTGCCTTGCTGACCAACTAATATTTTTATAACGTCACCACCCGATACGGTAAAAGTTCCTCTAAGTGTTGAACCTAATCCTCCGGCATTCCCACCTGAGCTACCCCCTTGTGCACCCACTGCCGTAATAGTAACAGTTGTTATACAGGCAGGAACCGTCCATGAAGCAATAGTATTTCCATCATTATTAGAGCCACAGCCAGAGTAACACCATGTTGAAGTACTATGTGCACATGAATTCACTGTAAGAGCATAGGTTACGGTAGTTGTTCCGCAGGCATTAGTTACTGCATAATTAACTGTAACTGATCCGACTGATACCCCTGTTGCAACTCCACCTCCTGTTATAGTGGCAGAGCCTGTTCCGTTGGTAATTGACCATGTACCACCGGCAGTGGCATCAGTAAAGGCAGGTGTTGAGCTGCCTATACTTACTGTGGCTGCACCTCCGCCAATTGCAGCTACGGCAGGTACTGTAATTACCGTTACAGCATAACCTGCACTTGATGTACTTGTAGCGCAGGCATTAGTAGCTGTACAAGTTATGTTGGCAGGGCCGCCTGTAGAAGCATTAGCTGTTACAGTAATAGCCGCTGTTCCCTGGCCCGAAGTAATAGTTCCTACTGTTGCGGGTACCGTCCATGTAAAGGAAGTTGCTCCTGCTGAAGAAGCTGTATATGAATTTCCTGCTGAACTGATGCAAATTGAGGTAGGCCCCGAAGTAATGGTTGGCACAGGGGGTGCTCCATTAGTTGTGACTGCCAACGCCGGGCTTGAAACACTTGTACCGCATCCGTTTGTTCCGGTAACTGTAATGCTGTAAGTACCTGCCACAGCTCCCCAATTTACTGTGGCGCTTGTAGCAGGGCCTGTTTGAGTAGTTGTTCCTGAAATGGAAAATGTCCCGCCTCCTGTTAAAGTCCAGGTATAGGAAGTTGCATTTACCGGTGTTACAGAATATGTAGAGCTGGTACTTACGCACAATGATGTTGTTCCTGTTGGTGCGGCTGGGGTTGCCGGTGCAGAAGTACACGGGCAATAAAGAGGTTGCCAGGTACTGTTAGTTGAAAAGAACCCTTCAATACAATTTACATCGGAATTATAGATAAGCAATGAATTAGCAGCAGTACCCGCAAGAGTATTCATTTGTGCTGTGGTAAGATAGGGCAACAGGAAACCGCCACCGGTATTACCCGATAAGTCTAATACAGCAGAAGCATTTGGAGTTGTACCTGTCGAGTTTATAGCAACATTCTGCCCATATGCTAGGGTGGAAGCCAGTAAAAGCAACCCAAGTATAAAATTGCAGAGTATCTTTTTTCTCATCAGGGAAGAAAAAGTGTTTAGTCTAATAAATGAAATGAACATGTGAGTATTACCACATACTTATTAAGTATACGACAATTATAACCTAAGGTTACGGAATTGTTATGGGTAAAACTTCCAATCATTCATACCAGGGAGTTGATGATTATTAGTATTTTATGTTTTGTTCAGGTGAATTTTTCTACCTAAACTGAATTAGATTGCAAAATTAGTCAAAAAACAACAAAAAATAACAAAAAGCATGTTTTTTGTTAACATTTTTTAAAAAAAGTCATCAAAAAGGAGCCTTTTTTTGATTTTTTATTAACGGAAACTGACTAACTAAATGTTTTAGGCGGCAAATACAATTATTTAATAGATGAATCATTATTATTTAATAAAAAATACCTTTGTTACGTTAAACTTTCATTAAAAACTATTCTCTAAGATAAAAACCAATAAAAAATCATGAAAAAAACTTCGTTTTCAGTAGTTCTTATTTTAATGAGTTCTTTTTTACTCTTTAATGCTTGTACTAAAACAGGCACAAATGGCTCCCAGGGACCTCAAGGCCCTGCCGGCCCGGCACTTTCCGGTACACTTAGCGGGCATGTTGATCTTTATGATCAATACGGAAGCCAAATACTTAACGCAAAAACTGCAAATGTTATTCTTTATAACTCTTCCAATACGCGCGTAGATTCTATGAATGCTGATTCAACCGGGAAATATTCTTTTAGCAATATAACTACCGGCATTTATACCCTTGCTTATCGCAACTTAGGTTATGGGCAACAATTACACGAAAATTTTCAGTTTTTAGGTGGAGGTGATTTAAATGTAGATGGTAAAATTTCGCAACTGCCTAACTTTAATATTACCAATATTACCGTTGATTCTATAAATCACGTTACAGGTAATGTAGTATTATCATGTAGTGTGAATGCAGATACCAAGGGAAGAACCTTACAGATTTTTGCAGCGGGCAACGCATCTGTTTCTTCCAATCCGGCAAATTATATAGCCTTTGCCACCCAAAGTGTAAAAGCTAATGTAACAACAGTTGTTATTAATTTCCCTTTAAGCAATTTATATAATGCAGGACTTGCCAGTGGAGCAACAGCCTATTTTGCTATTTATGGCGGAACTGCTAATTATAATTCTGCATCGAGCTATGAAGATTATAATACTGGTAGGACAATATATACTGCATTAAGCAGCACTTATTATTCTCCAATTCCTACAGCGGTATTGCCATAGGTTGTTTTTGAAAACTAATTTAAAGTGGGGAATTTTCTCCGCTTTTTTTATGCTTAAACATGATAAATTATTTTATTTACGTAAATAAAATGTACTTTTGAAATCTAATTCGTAAAACCTGATTTTATGAACCTGACATTAAAGGTGTGGAGGCAGAAAAATGCCAATGATAAGGGAGGATTTGTAACCTATAATGTAAAGGATATATCGCCTGATATGTCTTTTCTCGAAATGTTTGATGTACTTAATGAAGAACTTATAAATAAGGGCGAAGAAGCAATTGCTTTTGACCACGATTGCCGCGAAGGTATTTGTGGCATGTGCAGCATGTATATAAACGGAAGACCCCATGGCCCGCTTAAAGGGACTACTACATGTCAGCTACACATGCGCTATTTTCACGATGGACAAACTATAACCATTGAGCCCTGGAGAGCTAAAGCATTTCCTGTTATAAAAGACTTAGTTGTTGACAGGGGTTCATTCGACCGGATAATGCATGCGGGTGGATATATATCTGTAAGTACCGGCAATGCGCCCGATGCAAATTCATTGCCTATTGGGAAAGAAATAGCCGACGAAGCTTTTGATGCAGCAACTTGTATAGGATGTGGCGCTTGCGTGGCAGCCTGCAAAAATGGCTCTGCTATGCTTTTTGTTTCTGCTAAGGTTTCACAGTTGGGTTTATTGCCTCAGGGCAAACCTGAAAGCAAGCAGCGTGCACTTAATATGCTGCATACTATGGATGAAGAAGGTTTTGGACACTGTACTAATACTAATGCATGTGAAGCCGAATGTCCTAAAAATATTTCGGTTGCCAATATTGCCCGCCTTAACAGAGAATATATTTTAGGCGCTTTAGAAAAGTAATATTATTTATTTTTTTCTATTAACGCCACTGCATGTGCGTTAACACCTTCGCCATTACCTACATATCCCATCTTTTCATTGGTAGTCGCTTTTATTGAAATACAATCTTCAGCAATTCCCATTACATTAGAAAGAGCAACTATCATAGCAGGTATATGTCGAACTATTTTCGGTGATTCTAATACAACAGTTGCATCTATATTGCCGATAGAATAGTTTTTTTCTTTTAACAGGCTTACAACTTTATTGAGCAATATTTTGCTGTCAATATTTTTAAACTCAGCCGAAGTATTAGGGAAATGAACGCCAATGTCTCCTAACGCCGCCGCGCCAAGCAGAGCATCACAAATAGCATGTATAAGCACATCGGCATCCGAATGGCCTACGGCGCCATGTGGTGAGGAAGGTATAAGAATACCGCCCAAATAAAAAGGCCTGCCTTTTTCAAGCTGGTGAACATCAAAGCCGTATCCAATGCGGAAATTCAAACGATAAGAGAATTATTGCCGGCCTTAGCTGGCATCGGCAGGGGCTTTATTTCCTTTCGATTTGCCAAAGTTGAAGCCCAACGTTATACGCAAGGTGTTTTGTAAAGGATTTTGCTGGCTTATAGGTATAAGGTATGCCGCATCAATATATAAGGTAGTTAATCTGAAACTTGCACCCATAGTAAAGTATTGCCTGCCACCTTTTGTTTTGTCTTCGTAAAAGAACCCTACACGGGCAGAAAACTGGTTATCGTAAGTATACTCCATGCCACCACACCAGTCTATTTCATGAAACTGTTCTGCAGAACCACCAGGGGCATCACTAAATGATTGAATCATGCCGGTTGGTACACTTACGTTAGGATCTTTACCTGCCAATATAACAGGTTGGCCATTTGCGCCCACTACCGGGCTGCCGGCACTGTCAAGTTTATATACTGGTGGCGTAGGAACAAGTAATTTATTAATATCTAAAACAAAAGACAATTTATTGTATTTGTCAAGATCCATAGTAAGTGACGGGCCTATG
>JABCZW010000086.1:0-403 GCA_013289475.1 Bacteroidota bacterium | reverse complement strand
TAAATTAATTGGAATAAAGTTAGAAACACCGGAGTTTGAATAGCTGATCTTTGGCCCGATGTTAGAGATACATATGCCTGCAGCAATAATACTTTTCTTGCCTCCTACCAGTAATTCTTTGCTCTTATAATAAGAGGAAATATCAACTCCTGCTCCCTGCCCCGGATGTGTGTATTCACCTTGCACTGCTGATGCACCTGTTAAATTAGAATAAATGTAACGGGCAGTCATACCCACTGAAAAATTATCAGATAACTGGCGGGAATAAGCAACATCGAATGCAAATTCATTAGGGTTAAAATTACCAATAGATACGCCGTTGTTATCGGTAAATTCAATATTGCCTAATGAAAAATAACGCAAGGAAGCACCTAATGCCTGGTGTTGTGGAAGCTTATAATAG
>JABCZW010000085.1 GCA_013289475.1 Bacteroidota bacterium | reverse complement strand
ACATCCCAAGTACGATTATGCAGCAGACTTCTCTGACAGCCTGGCAAGGGTAAGCATAAAAGGTAAAACAGGGTTTATTGATATGAAAGGCAAATTAATTATCCCTCTTCAGTACGATGCAGCTACCGATTTTAAAAACGATATGTCACAAGTTACCTTAAGCCAGCGCACGGGCCTCATTGATAAGACAGGCACTGCAATTATTCCCAGTAAGTTAAACAGCATTTTATCTTTTGGCAATATGCTTGAAGTAGAAATGAATGGTAAAATGGCTCTGTTAAATATTTCTATATACAGGTATGTATGGGAAGAAGATGGGTTTGGGAAGTAGACTGTAAATTAAGATAAGGGCATATTACTTCCTCCATTTATTCAATTTATCTTTTGCCAAATCGTATTCATAGACTGCTGTTGTTAAACTATCTACATATACCCACGCGTCTGTACTAAACCTGTAGCAGCAAGTATCTCCATTATTTATATCAAATGCTTCATGTCCGATATGTATTACATAATATTTTGCCGTGTCCGCATTTCTAATATCATCCAGTTCCCACTTAATGTCCTTCTTCCTTTCGCTTTTAATAAGTTTATTTTCTGAATGCGCAATGTAATTCTGCACTAATTTATCAAGCCAATCTATTTTCTTTTCTGAATAACTTACAGTTGAGTCGGCTGAAACGTGTTTTGCTTGTTCAAGTATTTTTTTGTTTGCCTGCGTGCAGCTAAAAGATAATACTATCACTAACGGAACGAAGAATATCTTTTTCATGGTTTTTAATATCTGATCAGTTTATTCAAGTTCTTTCGTTCCATTAAAAATTTTGGGTGAATCAGGTTTTGTTATTCTTGTTGGGTCATATATATAGTTAAATAACATTAGCAAAAATAATGCCAGTACTGGCATTATAATAACTTGTATGAAAATAATTATTGGAAGTACCAATGGGCCAATTTCGTAGTTTTGTTGTCCAGATTGTACCTTCGAATCCGAGTAGAGAATTGATAAAATGAATGCCGCGGGATAGAAAAGGCCGGTTATTCCACTTAATACATAAGCAATAAACAGCCATCGACTTCTGCTTCTGAAAAAAATCGCCAGCCTCCATATAATAACTATAGGGCTGATTATCAAAACCCCTATAAGTAAATCAATAGCTTTCATTTTTCTATACAAGATTCTCCGCCGCTTTCGCCTTCGGTATCCTGTTCAGGAAAATAAAGCCAAGCACAAATAAAGAGAGTAAGAACGCTATAGAGTTACGCATATCGTGGGTAAGGTTAAATACCCAACCATATAAGAACAATCCTACAACACTACCTACGTTTTCGCACACATCATAAAAGCTAAAGAAAGAAGCATGGTCCTGCGTTTCGGGTAACATTTTAGAATAGGTTGAACGAGAAAGTGCTTGTATTCCGCCCATTACCAAGCCTACAAAAAAGGCAAGTATAAAAAACTGAACAGAAGTATAAGTAAGATATGCACCAATACAAATGCCAACCCAAATAAAGGTTGCCACTTTAAGCATAAAAACATCATTCACTTTTTTAGCCACGTACGAGAACATATATGCTCCACCCACTGCCACAAACTGAATAATAAGTATGGTTAAAATAAGATCTTGTTCTTTTAATTTCAATGTATCAGAACCAAATTGATTTGCTACAAGCATAATAGTACGCACACCGGTATTATAAATAAAGAACGCGATCAGGAATCTCCTCAGGCGTTTTGTTTCTTTCAATAAGTTCCACACCTTTACCAGTTCCTGGTAGCCTTTCCAAATATTTATTTTCTCTTTCCTCCCCTTATCTCCAAACGGGTTAACAGGCAAATAGTAAAATGTAATTTGAGCAAAGCCAAACCACCAAACACCTACCGTTACAAACGACCAGCGTGTAGCCATTCCCACTGCATTATCTCCGGTAAAACCAAACACATGCGGAAACTGCACCATGATAAGATTAATGATAAGCAGAATAGAACTTCCTATATAACCCAACGAAAAGCCTTTTGCACTTAATCGGTTCTGATCTTCCGGTTCTACTATTTCCGGCAAATAAGCATTATAGAATACTATGCTTCCTGCATAACTTATACATGCCATCACAACCAATAATATTCCCAACCAAAGATTTGCGGAGGTAAAGAAATACATAAGGCTGCATGACAATGCCCCGGTATAACAAAAGAAACGCATAAATATTTTCTTATTCCCTGAATAATCTGCAATACCTGAAAGCAGGGGCGCAAGAACAGCAATAACCAAAAACGCAAATGAAAGAGCATAATTGTAAAGCGCCAGCGATGGCATTGTTATACCTAAAAAGGTTACTAAGTCTGATGTTTTGGTGGTACTTACTGCAGTATAATAAATAGGAAAAAGCGTAGAAGTTATAACCAGGTGATACACCGAGTTGGCCCAGTCATACATAGCCCAGGCGTTGGCTACCTTTTTATTTCCCTTTTTAAATTCACTCATTACTCAGCAAAAGTAAATGATAATTGCAAACTATGCCTTTTACTTCTTCTTTGCCATTCTTGCTTTATACATCTCCAGGTATACAGGTGCTGCTTTTGCACAATCTGTCATCAAGTCCTTTACAACATCAAGTGGCATTTGTTCAGCAGTCTTAAAATTTATACAGCCCTTCTGGAATTTTGCCTTATTGAGCAGCTTAGAATATTTAGTATATACCGGGGCATGACCATATATGATCATGTTATGCAAACTCATGTGTGTTTTTACACTCGATAAAGCGTAGACAAATGCACCTTCTACTTCATACATGATCATTTCCTTACCCATCATATTTCCAATCCTCGGTTCAACCTTTTTATTCGTATCAAGAATGATTTTATTAATGGCGGTCATGAGTTTTTTACGTTCCGGTTCCTGCTTGTTTAAATACTCTGTAACGGTCATTTTTATTTGTTTTTTTTTCAAAAATAACATTTTACCGTTACTTTTTTATGATTAATTCTTCTGCTAAAATCGCAAAAATCAAGCTTAAAAAATAAACGTAAATATCAGATAATCAGCGTTCACCGGAAGTTAATCACCATCTTCTTTCAAGTTACATAATTGTAAACCTTTCTTTAATTTTTCCTAAACCGAATCAGTATGGTGGTTTTTAAATATCTTTTTCATAGATTTGCCACCTATCATACATCTTTATTAAACATGCAGCAATTTTACCGTATTACTCGTTTACTGTTTATCCCCCTATTCTGTTTTATATTTAATCAAAGTAAGGCCCAGGTTATATTAACTGTAGCCGGCGCAGGTGAAGGTGATGGAAGCCTGGCTACATCTGCCTCATTAAACTTTCCTTTTTCGGTAGCTGTTGATGGATCAGGCAATATTTACGTTGCTGATCATAATAACAACCGCGTTCGTATGATAAATACGAGCGGCATTATTTCTACAATTGCAGGTACCGGGCATGCAGGCTACTTTGGCGATGGTGGCCAGGCAACTGCTGCAGAATTAAATAGCCCGAGTGGATTAGTGTTGGATGCATCAGGTAACTTATATATTTCAGATGGAGGGAATAACTGTATACGGAAAGTAAGCACTTCAGGTATTATTTCTACCTATGCCGGAAACGGAAACTATGGATATTCGGGTGATGGAGGTCCTGCAAATCTTGCACAACTCTACAACCCTGAAGGTTTGGCAATAGATAACTCGGGCAATTTATATATAGCTGACGTATATAACTACCGCGTTCGCATGGTTAATAAGAGCACAGGAATAATATCAACTATTGCAGGTGACGGTAACGCAGCTTATAACGGAGATGGCATCAATTCAACCAGTGCAGAATTAAACGTTCCCACTAGTCTGGCAATAGATGGTGCAAGTAATATTTATATTGCTGACCAGGGCAATAACCGCATCCGTATGATAAATACAAGTGGTATCATTTCAACCATTGCAGGTAACGGGTCCTATGGTTATACCGGCGACGGAATACAGGCAACCACATCGGAATTATTCAATCCTGATGGTGTAATGGTAGATGGTTCGGGCAATGTATATATTGCCGATGAAAGCAACCAGCGTATTCGTGAAGTAAATACCAGTGGTATTATTTCGACCATTGCAGGCCTTGGCGGTACAGGCACTTTCTCAGGTGATGGTGGCCTGGCTACAGCTGCGGGAATAAACAACCCCTCGGCTTTGGCCATGGATGCATCGGGTAATATTTATATTGCTGATTATAACAATAATTGCATAAGAAAAATAACTACAAGTAACATTATTTCTACCATTGCTGGTAATCCTGCGGCAAGCGTGTTTGCCGGAGATGGAGCCTTGGCAATTAATTCGGTATTAAACCAGCCACAAGGTGTTGCCATTGATAAATCACAGAACATCTATTTTGCCGATCAAAGCAATAACCGTGTAAGAGAGATAAATGCTTCGACACATATTATTACAACTATTGCAGGTAATGGTACAGCAGGCTTTAGCGGAGACGGTGGGAAAGCCGACACTTCTGCATTAAATGGCCCTGCGGGTGTGGCGGTCGATGCTTTGGGCAACGTTTACATTGCTGATCTTAATAATGCACGGGTACGAAAAATAACTAAAGCTACAGGCTTACTATCAACTATTGCAGGTAATGGCCTTATAGGATATATGGGTGAAGGAGTTAAGGCAGATACTGCTGAAGCCGGGCAACCTGCGGCAGTTGCAGTAGACAGTGCAGGCAATATTTATTTTACCGACGTTAACAATAACATAGTACGCAAAATATTAAAGACCACCGGCATAATGAATACCATTGCAGGTATACCTAGTAGTGGTAAAGGAGGCTATAACGGAGACGGTTTAAAAGCTGATACCACACTATTAAATGGTCCAAGCGGAATTGCAGTGGACAAGGCAGGTAATATTTATATTGCCGATCAGCAAAACCAGTTGGTTCGTAAGTTAACACTCTCAACCGGTATCGTTAATAATATTCTTGGAATACCTAATACAGGAGGCCAGCCCACCAGTGGCTACCCTGCTTTTGGACAAGCTTGCAACCCAAGTGGAGTAGCTCTTGATACTACAGGTAATATTTATGTTTCCGATAAGTTTAACAACATGGTCGAGAAAATAAATGCTAAAACAGATACACTCACCATATTAGCTGGTGAGGGAAATGATTATCCTGGTTATAACGGAGATAATATAATGGCAGTTGGCGCAGAGTTATATTATCCATTTGGCTTAGCTGTTGACGATTCAGGTAACGTATTTGTGGCTGATCAATCAAATTCGCGTTTAAGGGAATTACGAGTTAAAGGCCCTCAAATAATTGCACAACCTCCAACTAATTCTTATGGATGTTTAGGATGGCCGGCGACTATTGGCTTGGGCGAAAAAGGTCCGGGTGCTACATACCAATGGCAAGTTGATTCAATGGGCACATGGAAAAATATTCCTAATACAGGTGCATACTCGGGTGCCAATACCGATACATTACATATTGCAACCATTACTTCATATTCCTTATCATACCAGTGTATCCTTAATTCCGGATATGTAACTTCCGGTATTTCATATTTCAGTGCTATGACAAGGCCAACGCTTTACTTTAGCTCCAACAGAAATTTATACGACAGTTCTTGCTCTAACGCTTATGTATCTCTCAGCATAAGTGGCGGATATAATTACTATTCGTGGAGTACGGGAGCTGCAGGGCCAAGCCTGTCTAATGTAGCAGTATACCCTACCAAAACTACAACCTATAGTGTTGCGGTTACGACAAACGGATGCATTATTGATACTTCTATACAAATTAAGGTGCATGCTCATACTCTTAAAGCCCTTGCGTTTCCATCGAATATTGTTTGTAAAGGAACTTCTGTTACTTTATATGGTAGCGGAGGCAGTAGTTATGATTGGAGCTATGATAATGCCGAGACTTATACATTTACCGCTGACACTTCTGTTGCATATTATATGAGCGGCCGTGAGAGGGGATGTAATGATTCGTCGCTGGTAAAGATTACGGTGCTGCCCTCACCCACTGTTACAGCTTCTGCTTCAAAGGACAGTATCTGTTTAGGAAATTCTGTAACGCTCAGTGGCAGCGGAGCAACAACATATAACTGGAGTGGAGGTGTAACTAACGGCACTCCGTTCTCTCCTTCTTCTTCTGCTGTTTATTATCTCAATGCTACCGATGCCAATGGCTGTACCGCTTCTACTTCGGTTCCTGTCGTGGTTAATATTCTTCCCGTTGTCACAGGCTCCGCTTCTCCGGCTGCTGTTTGTAAGGGCGCTTCGGTTTCTCTTACAGGTAATGGAGGGGTTTCTTATTCATGGAGCGGTGGCGTTACCAATGCTACGCCTTTTGTTCCGGCTGCTTCCGGCTCGTATACCGTTACAGGTACCGATGCCCATGGTTGTACCAATACCGCTTCTGTAGGTGTTACTGTTAACCTGCTGCCTGCTGTGGTAGCTTCGGCCTTCCCTACTGCTACATTGTGCCAGGGCTCTTCTTTAGCTCTCTTTGGCTCGGGTGGCGCTTCGTATGCATGGACAGGTGGCGTCAACAACGGTGTTTCTTTTACTCCTTCGGCTACTGCTTCTTATACTGTTACTGGTATCGATGCTAATGGTTGTACCAATAAGGATAGTATTAAAGTTACCGTTCATAATAAAGTCATCCCTACCGTTACTTCCAATAATACTTCTTGCGGATTAAAGAATGGCTCGGCTACCGTTTCTGCTTCTAACGGCATTACTCCTTATACTTATTCATGGAGTACCAATCCCGTTACTACTTCTTCTATGGTCGATAGTTTAGCTCCGGGTACTTATGTGATTACGGTTTCCGATTCGGCTAAATGTGCTTCTACTACTGCTGTTTCTATTGGCGCTTCTACGGCTCCTATCCTTTCGGTTTCTACCACTAACAGCAACTGTGGCTCAC
>JABCZW010000084.1 GCA_013289475.1 Bacteroidota bacterium | reverse complement strand
TTTTTGTTCTCAGTACTTGCGCTTAATGCCCAGAATACCTGGACACAAAAAGCAAATTATGCTGCGGGTAATAGGGAAGCGGCTTGTAGTTTTGCTATTGGCGATACGGGCTATTTTATGACAGGCCTTCACGGTGATTCAGATTATTGCGATGTGTGGGCATGGAGCGAGGCTTCTAACACATGGGCTAAGAAAGATACTTTTCCCGGAGGTATCCGTATGGGTGCATCAGGAGTTTCGTTGAACAGGTATGGTTATTTAATTGGTGGCGAACACCCGAGCAATTGTTTTGTTACTAAAGGTTTTGGTGGCGGGCTTTGTGGTGGTGTTTTTTATGCCGATTTCTGGAGGTATGCTCCTGATTCTGATAAATGGACAAGGCTTACCGATTTTCCGGGTGCCGGGCGGAACTATGCAGTAATGGTTTCTGATCCGCTTGATACTGCTATTTATTTTGGAACGGGTAATAATAACACAGTAGATTTTTTATCGGACTGGTGGGAGTATAAAATTGCAACAGCTACATGGACCCAATTAGATTCTTTCCCTGGCGGGCAAAGATGTTATGCTGTTGGCTTTTTTGCAAACGGATATATATATGTCGGGACAGGACATGATAATGATAATAAGGAAAATGCCACCAGTGATATGTGGCAATACAATCCTGCTAATGGTTTATGGAAACGTGTTGCCAATGTTCCCGGAACTGTTCGCAGGCAGGCTTCAGCATTTGCAATAGGTAATATGGGCTATGTATGTTTGGGTACCAGGGCAAACTCAGTATTTATGAATGATATGTGGCAGTATAATGCAGTACAGGATACGTGGACAAATGCTGCTGCGTTTCCTGCAGGGCAAGCTTTTTTTGCAAACGGACTTACTATTGGCAATAAGGGATATATAGGTACAGGTACTTACGGTTCAAACCTCGATGATACTTCATGGTTTTGGGAATATACTCCTGGTGATAGTACTGCAGGCATTAATGAAATTAAAAACAATGCGAGTGTAAGTGTGTTTCCTAACCCAAGCAAAGGCTTATTCCAATTACGAATTAAAAATTACGAATTAGGAATGAAAATAGGGATATACAATATTTTAGGTGAACAAATGTGTTCATCATTCACCATTTACAATTCACAATCCACCATTGATCTAACTGCATTGCCTGATGGAATATATTTCTACAAACTTACGGCTTCCGACAGAGAGTATTCGGGCAAGATAATTATTGCGAGGTAAGAGTATTACTTACTTCAACGCAATCTTCAAAGCTTCCTTAAACGCTTTTATGGTAATGTCAATATCCTTATCGGTATGTGTTGCCGATACAAAGCCAACTTCATAACCCGACGGCCCCAAATAGATTCTTCTTTCTAATAAAGCAGCATGTAATTTTTTAAATTTCTCCATGCTCTTAGGGTCAATATCAGATGCTGCGGTAATTTCTTTTTTGTGTGTAAACGCAGGCCAGAAAATAGAACCGATCTGAAATATATGAAAAGGGTCATCTGAAAGTACGTCTTCCATAATACCATTAACGAGTCGCTTTGTTTTCTTTTCCAGTTTTTCATAAAAACCGGGTTTAAGGCATTCGGTAAGTTGTGCTATACCACCTGCCATTGCCACGGGGTTACCCGATAAGGTACCAGCCTGGTACACATCACCCAAAGGGGAAATATGGCTCATAATCTTATTGCTTGAAGCATAAGCTCCTACCGGCAAACCGCCACCTATTACTTTACCATAGGTAACAATATCAGGTTGAATATTATAATAACCGGCTGCTCCTTGAAACCCAACACGGAAGCCGGAAATAACTTCATCGAATATTAAGAGGGCACCCTTACTTGCACATAAATCGCTCAAAAATTCAAGAAACGGACGCTTTTGTAAAAGCAAACCATTATTGGCCGGAACAGGCTCTATGATTATAGCTGCAATATCATTTTTATAAAGTGCAAAAGCTTTCTTAACTGCCTTTTCATCGTTCAGTGGAAGCACTATTGTTTCTCTGGCAAATGCTTCCGGTATACCGGCTGATGAAGACAATCCGAATGTAGCAAGCCCTGATCCCGCCTTTACCAAAAGTGAATCGGCATGGCCATGGTAACAACCATCGAACTTTATAACTTTTTTTCTTTTGGTATATCCTCTTGCTAAGCGTATGGCAGACATAACTGCTTCCGTGCCCGAACTTACAAAACGTATCTTCTCAATATGCTTGTTGTTCGATAATATCAATTCCGCTAATTCATTTTCTAAACGTGTAGGTGCGCCGAAAGACATGCCATTGTCTATCGCCTTTTTAACCTTATTAACTACCGATGGATAACAATGGCCCAATATTAGTGGCCCCCATGAGCAGCAATAGTCAATAAACTCATTGCCATCGGCATCCCATATGCGCGAACCTTTTCCCTGGTCAATAAATAATGGTGTACCGCCAACCGATTTAAAAGCCCTTACTGGTGAGTTTACTCCACCAGGGAAATATGTTTTTGCCTTCTCAAACAGCTTTTCCGATTCTTTTCTCTTAACCATAATCAGTTCAATTTATTAAGCCCTTTTGGCATATAGATAATTACTTACATTTACTGCATCAAAAATACAAATAAACATGACTACGATTAAACATAATGAAAGCATATCTGCAAAGGATAATGTTATATTGATTGGAACTGCAAAGACCGATTTTTCAAAACAAGGCCTTACACCGGCTGAACTTGCTTATGTAAAAAAGCAAATTGCTGCCGAAGAGCATATTATAAATGTGAATCAATATGAACGCCGTGTGGTAGTATATATTGAAGACAAAAAGAAAGAAGCTTATAAAACACTTGAGGCCTGTCGCAAAGCAGGTAACAGGGTATGTGGTATAATTAACACAGCAAAATTAGAATCGGCAACTATTGTTGACCTGACAGGTAATGCTGAAAATATTTTAGCATTCGCAGAGGGAATGGCTTTGGGCAATTACCAGTTTTTGCACTACAGGCAAAACGATATTAAAAAAGTTGCCAATTCACTTAAGGCAATAAATATTCACAGTAAAAAAGTTAAAGCAACGGATGTAGAAAGATTGAATATTGTTATTGATGCTACATGCAGAGCCCGCACATTGGTAAACGAGCCGGTTAACTTTCTTACCGCAGTTCAATTGGGGAAGGAGTTTGAAAAAATGGGCAAAGCAGCAGGCTTTAAAGTAGAGGTATTTAATAAAGCTAAAATAGCTTCACTTAAAATGGGCGGATTATTGGCCGTGAACCTGGGTAGTATTGATCCGCCAACCTTTACCGTTATGGAGTGGAAGCCTAAGAATGCAAAAAATAAAAAGCCTTATGTATTGGTAGGTAAGGGTGTAGTGTATGATACAGGAGGATTAAGCTTAAAGCCAACTCCTAATTCGATGGATGAAATGAAATGCGATATGGCAGGTGGAGCAGCAGTAGGTTGTACCATGTATGCTATTGCAAAAGCAAAATTACCTGTTTACGTTATAGGACTTGTGCCGGCCACCGATAATCGCCCGGGTATGAATGCTTATGTACCGGGAGATATAATTACCATGCACAATGGAATGACCGTAGAAATGCTTAATGCTGATGCTGAAGGCAGAATGATATTGGCCGATGCATTAAGTTATGCAAAGCAATATGATCCGGAATTAGCTATTGACCTGGCTACATTAACAGGTGCAGCAGCAGCAGCAATTGGTAAATATGGTATAGTATCAATGGGTACAGCCGATAAAAGAAAACATGATGCATTGAAGAAGAGCGGTGAGCATGTTTATGAGCGTTTGGTAGAATTCCCATTCTGGGATGAATATGCCGACCTGATGAAGACCGAAATAGCAGATATGAAAAATATTGGCGGCCCGGTTGCAGGAGCAATTACCGCCGGTAAATTCCTCGAGAAATTTACATCTTACCCCTGGTTGCACTTTGATATTGCCGGCCCTGCTTTCATTAACGCTGCCTACGATTATAAGCCTAAAGGTGGTACCGGAGTCGGAGTAAGACTCCTGTTCGACTTTCTGAGTAATATAAAGTAGTTGACTTTCTTGTTTTTTTTGGAAAGATGAAGATTCCTTCATCTTTCCTTCATGTAGGCAAATTACCTTTGTTCTATAAAACAACAATTAACTCATACCCAAGTCATGAAAAAGATCAGTTTAGTTCTCGCAGCAATGGTTCTCTTCGCAGGTATATCTTTTGCACAAGATAAAACCACCAAAACCGAAAAGACCGAAAAGAAAACCGAAAAGACAGAGAAAACCACCAAGACCGAAAAGAAAGGTGGCAAGAAAAAAGAAAAGAAAGCTGCTAAGTAATTAGCTTAAATTCTTATAAAGGGCCCTGCAGAAATGTGGGGCTTTTTTATTTGTCCTCTTTAAACCAGCTTGAATACATAAGGTAGTTATTGGCTATTCTATGTACCTCACCCTTAAGCAGTTCCGGGTTAATACTTTTAACCTTTTTGGCCGGTACACCGGCATAAACACTGCCTTCTTCCACAATGGTTCCCTCTAAAACTACTGCCCCGGCAGCTATAAGGCAATTGCTATTTATTACAGCGTTATCCATTACTATGGCGCCCATACCAATTAGCACATTATCAAGTACTTTGCAGCCATGTACAATGGCATTATGACCTATAGAAACGTTATTACCAATGGTTGTTCCAGTTTTCTCATAGGTACAATGTATTACCGCTCCGTCCTGTATATTTACCTTATTGCCGATCTTTATAAAATTAACGTCTCCGCGTACCACGGCATTAAACCATACACTGCAATCGTCACCCATAACCACATCACCTACAATTGTTGAGTTTTCAGCCAGGTAGCAATTGTTGCCAAATACCGGTTTTTTGCCTTTAACAGCCTTTATCAGAGCCATAATTCATTATTTTTGACAAAAATAGGGTATTACAGATATACGATATGAAAAAAATATTACCTTTGCAGCCCTTAAAGAAAAACCTAAATACAATAAATCGACGCTCATGTACGCAATTGTTGAAATAGGAGGCCAGCAGCACAAAGTAAAAAAAGCTCAGAAGCTGTATGTTAACCTCCTCGAATCGGAAGAAGGCACAAACCTTGAATTTGATAAAGTTTTGTTAGTTGATAACGGAACTGAAGTAACCGTAGGCCTTCCTTTTGTAGAGGGGACACGTGTTTCTGCAAAGGTAATGAGCCATGTAAAAGATGATAAGATTCATATCTTTAAACATAAAAGAAGGAAAGGATATCGCCGTTTTAACGGTCACAGACAACCGCTTACCGAGCTATTTATACATGGTATACTTGGTAAAGGCGAAAACCTGAAGGAAGATTTAGCTCCTAAGAAAATAAAGAAAGCTCCTAAGGCTGAATCTCATGTTGATGAAACATCGGTAGACGCTCCAAAGAAAAAGGCAGCAGCAAAAAAGAAAGCAGCTCCTAAAGCTGAAGGTAGGAAGCCAGCAGCTAAGAAGACAACAACAAAGAAAAAATCTAAAGAATAAATAGATAATTTTAAAAATTAAGCGTCATGGCACACAAAAAAGGGGTCGGTAGTTCCAGAAACGGTAGAGAGTCGCACAGTAAGCGCCTCGGCGTAAAAATATTTGGCGGTCAGTTTGCCAAAGCAGGTAATGTTATCCTTCGTCAAAGAGGTACTGAGTACCATCCTGGCAAGGGTGTAGGTATTGGTAAAGACCATACCATTTTTGCTTTAGTAGACGGTACTGTTGTATTTACTACCAAAAGAGAAGACAGGAGATATGTAGCGGTAAAACCTGCTACAGAAACTGCTTCCGCTTAACAATAGCAGGAATTAATAATATTATCCTGCCTGTGGCTTTTGCTCATAGGCAGGATTTTTCATTTAGTTAATATCAACATTTTATATTTGGCTCATTGATTCTCTAATTTGTTATTAAAGGTATTCGCTAATATAAATTTACCTTTACTAAATATTGATAATTTATATTTGTTCAAATTTTTAAGCCATGCTCGAAATAGCCTTTATACGCCAAAGCCCCGAAGTTGTAGTTGACCGCCTCGCAGTAAAGAACGTTGATGCTAAAGCCGCGATTAGCGAAATACTTACGCTTGATGAAAAAAAGCGCGCCGTACAAACAAAATTGGAAGAAGTACTTGCTGAGTTGAACAAAGCATCGAAAGAAATAGGTGATTTATATAAAGCCGGTAAAAAACAAGAGGCTGATGATTTGAAAGTTAAAACCATTACCTGGAAACAAGAGATTACGAATTTAGAAGCTGATGTAAAGAAGGCAGAACAAGATGTGCAGGATAAATTGGTTCTGTTGCCTAACCTGCCCAATACAACTGTGCCCAAGGGTAAAACACCGGAAGATAATGCAGTGGTTTTTACACATGGTGATATGCCTAAGTTGCCTGAAAGCGCGTTACCGCATTGGGAACTGGCAAAAAAATATGACCTTATTGATTTTGAAACAGGTGTTAAAATAACCGGTGCCGGGTTCCCTATATATAAAGGCAGGGGAGCAAGATTGCAACGCGCCCTCATCAACTTTTTTTTAGATAAAGCTACCGAGGCAGGTTATATGGAAATTGAACCTCCAATAATGATAAATAAGGATAGTGGTTTTGGTACAGGCCAGTTACCTGATAAGGAAGGACAGATGTATCATGTTACTGTAGATGACCTGTACCTGATACCTACTGCTGAAGTACCTATTACCAATATGTACAGGGATTTGATTGTAGAAGAAGAATCGCTACCTATTAAGAACTGCGGATATACACCATGTTTCAGGCGCGAAGCCGGTTCGTATGGGAAAGATGTACGCGGACTTAACCGCTTGCATCAATTTGATAAAGTAGAGATAGTTCAGATACAGCATCCCGATAAATCTTATCAGACGTTGGAAGACATGCGCGAATATGTGGCAGGATTATTAAAGACTCTTGAATTGCCATTCCGCACACTTAAACTTTGTGGTGGCGATATGAGTTTTGCATCGGCGCTTACATACGATATGGAAGTTTATTCGGGAGCACAAAAAAGATGGTTAGAGGTTAGCTCGGTATCGAATTTTGAAACTTTTCAGAGTAATCGTATGAAATTGAGGTTTAAAAAAGGTAAGGATAAACCA
>JABCZW010000083.1 GCA_013289475.1 Bacteroidota bacterium | reverse complement strand
CCATATTACACTTCATGTATGATACCACCTGAACGGCAGAGTCGCCGGCATGTTTAAAATAAACCTTTACAAAATCGTTGGTATGTGTTGGTGTACTATCCTTACTCAATGGTGAATCAGTTCCGTTATCATTCAGGTGATAATATTTAATATTCACGATTTCATAACCGTTTCTTACCAGGAAAATAGTCATTAGCGGTAAGGTTCCGTTAACGTTATTTTTCTGTAAGTTGTTAAGCATGTTCTTGGTAATAAAATAACTCTTGGTAAGAATGTCGGTCATTGAACCATATACTTCTGCCAGGTATGAATCAATTTCTTTGGGTTTCATTTTTGCCAATTCAGGCAAGGCACCGGCCCTTTCCAAACCATATAAATGGTAATGCTTTGCTAAAGGGAATAATACATTGGCATGCAAAATATCAGGACCGCTGAAAGGGTAAAACACATCGAGATTCATTTTGCGTTGCGCCGCTAATTCAGTAACTCCCCAATCTGCCATAGGTTTTAATCTTACCTTATCGGTTTGCCCCCATTCGTAGGTAAAGTTCTTTGAATATCTTATCCATACAGTATCCTTTTCTAAAGCAGCAGGCAATGTACTTCCCGGTTCTTGTTTTAAACCTGCAATGTAGCGGGCCACATCATTATACTTTCTGTTAGGAGTTACCGTATCAGGGTTCGCAGGTTTAGCAGCAACTTGTGGAGCAGGTTCTACCTTTTTAGTCGAATCTTTTTTAGGTGCAGGCTGATCGGTTGCGGTTTTATTTTGCGACGCTTGGTTTGAACATGATATTGCCACAACAACGGGCAAAAAGCTATAACACAGTACACGCACTAATTTCTTGATCATATTTGTTTATTGGGTTTCCTTATAAAATAAATAATACTACCTGCTACAATAGTTGCCAGGCCAAGTAACGATTGGTCCGGTTTGCTTTTCATTGTAAAATATAATGTCCACGCGCTCAAAATTAAGAAAATGAACGGAGTTACAGGATACCCAATTGTTTTATACGAATCAGATTTTATCTTTCCTTTTATACGCATTACAAATAAACCCAATACGGTTAGGAATGTAATTAAGTTCAACGTAAACCCTGTATACAATATAACATCACTGAACTTAGATGTAACTACTAATACTATAGTAATAGCAGATTGGATTACGGTTGCAATAACCGGAACGCCATGTGCATTTTTCCTGGCAAGGAAACCTATCTGCTTCATATCCTCCCCCATAACCTGTGCCACACGCGGGCCAATAAACACCATAGAACTAATAGTTGAAATAAGTGTTACAGCAATAAGCAAAGCCATAATATTACCGCCGTTGGTACCAAAGATGTGCATAGCCGAAACGTAAGCAACGTCATCACCACTTTTTCTTAGCTCATCTACCGGCGCGCTATTCATAAACACATAATTAATCAGCACATATAATACAGTTACTATAAGTGTACCATATAACAGTGATTTAGGAATATTAACTTTCGGGTTTTCAATATCGTTTGCAACATAAGCCGAAGCGTTCCAACCCGAATAAGCCAGGTAAATATAATTGAGTGATACCGCAAACGATGAAGTAAAAATTGCCTTCCAGCTCACTTCCTTTATACTACTGTCTATAGGCATAACCGATACGTGTTGTGTTGATGCCATTATAAATCCGTATGCAACAATAAATACTATCAATAAAATTTTCAGAATGGTGGATATATCCTGGAAGATAGCACTTCTTCTTAATGTAAAAGAGTGCATAATGGTTATAAGCACCACAACAGTGCATGCAATTAGCGGTGAACTAATACCGGGATAAACCTTAGTAACATAATCGCTTAATGCCATGGCAGCTAGAGCAACCGGTGCGGCAAAGCCTACTGTAACTGATACCCATCCTGACAAGAATCCTATTAAAGGATGGAATATTTGCGAAAGATAATGATACTCGCCACCTGAACGGGGCATGGCCGAGGCTAATTCACTGTATGCCAATGCACCGCACAAAGCAATTACACCGCCTACCAGCCAAAGCATCATTATACCAAATCCTGACTGAATACCACCATCTAGCTGATAACCCAGGCTTACAAAAACGCCAATGCCAACCATGTTGGCAATAACAATAAAAGTAGCAGTACGAAGGTTTATTTTACGAGCAGACACCTATCTCTTTAATAATAAGGTGCAATAATACCGCTTTTAAAGCAACCAATGGCTATATTTCAGGCTGATTTTCTATTATTGTCCGTCGCCATCTCCATCATCATCGCCGTCATCATCATCTTTTATAATAACTGGCTTTATAAATGCGCCATGTTTTGCAGCCGGCATGGGTGTATTACCTTTAATGGCCATCCAAAGAACTTCGTTAAATTCATCCTCCGGCACCTTATCTTCCCGGCGCAAATCAAACTCATCTGACTTTTTCATTAAATCATTAAACGCCACATTGCGGTCGTCGATATTTATACCTGCAGCAATGGAAACATACCCTGCACTATTAGCAGTATCATTAAAACAACGCCACATGGGTGTAGCAGCCGCATCGTATTGGCTCATAGGCGGCAGCCCTAATATTAACTCCATCGTTCGCACCATAGAACATGTAGAATACATAGTGTGGTCAGCATAATGTCTTTTTACAAAACCGCCTGCAACATAGGCAGTGGTACGGTGTGCATCCACATGGTCAGGGCCATTTTGCGCATCGTCCTCAACCACAAACACCGCACATTCTTTCCATATTTTGCTTTTCGATAAATGTTCTATCAGTTTGCCTAATGCCACATCATTATCTGCAACTGATGCAAAAGGTGTAAATGCACCTTTTGAAAGTCCACTCGTATGATCATCGGGTAAATAAACAATGTTCAGTTGAGGGACAGCATCTTTTGCAATGAGTGAATCGAAATCGTTTTCCCAAACCTGCTCGCGATAAGCATCATGTATCTTTAAATTCCATCCTGGGTAAGCATGACAAGTATATGTATCCAGGTCTTTTGACAAAGGTTTTCCTTCATCGGCAAACTCACCATAGTTACGCATCTTTATATGATTTCTAATACAATTATCCCATAAAAACCCTGCATTGGGAAATGCTATTTTACGATTCTCGTAGTAATCATACGTACCCCCGCGGTTACCATAACTGGTGGGCCATGTTTTTTCGGTATAGTCATTTGCATAAGCAGCCATACTCCAGTTATGGCCATCGGCGCTTACTTCAGCATCCACATAAAAATTATCGAGCAAAACGAATTGCTCGGCTAAGGCATGTTCATTTGGTGTTATTTTCTTTGGAAATAAACATAATGATGTATCTCCATTTCCACCGGATTCATCGCCAAGTACCTGATCGTAGGTACGGTTCTCCTTCATTACATAAAAAACATATTTAATGGGCGAAGCACTACCTACTTTATTGGGTATAGGATTATTCTTCGGAATATCGACCTTATTAATATTGGCTATTTTATATGGTGTGTTATTATAAACAGCCTGTGTGTAGTCAGTAAGTGTTTTTTCATCCAGCTCATTTATAACACTCATGGTACCGATCAGCAATCCACCACCAATATATTGTACCTTGGTTTGGTTATCGCCCGCTTTATAACTTGCTTTTTCTCTCTTTTTAGTTGGGTTGGGGCCATGCGGATTAGGTAATGATGTAAATCCTTTACCATTTGTTACCCAAAGCATTTTACTTACAACCCTGACGCATGTAGGGTACCAGCCGGTAGGTATAAAACCTTTAGAAATACTTTTACCCGGATTAGTAACATCAAAGACCGCAAGGCAATTATTATCGGCATTAGCTATAAATAACATCTTATCATCTGCACTAAGTGCAACACTATTAGTAGTAGAACCCTCCAGATACCCCGGATAAAGTGCTGCATTTAATGTTTCAACTACTTTATGTTTCTCTGTTGAGATAACTGAAACACTATTATCATTTGAATTAGATACAAAAAGATATTTATCATCTTGGGTCAGTGCCATATCATTAGGATTAGTTCCGGTAGTAACTGAATCCAATACAATATTCTTTTTTGTGTCATAAGCCAACACCTCATGCCCACCCCATACGCTTATAAATAATTTACTCCCATCTTTTGTAAGTAAGCAGGTATATCCTTCTGCAGGTAGTTTTTGAATATGCTCAATTGAATTATTAGCAAGATTTATACAATACAGCGAATTGTTTTCTTTAGTAACAACATAAAGATGTTTTCCTGAATTATCAATACAAAGCCCGGCAGGAGATATTTTATTAAAATCCGTATCGTGACGGGTTTTCCATGGCGGGCCAAGTTTTATAGTATCTTGTTTTGTCAGTTTACCATTAGCTACACCATAACAGCGAATAACATTTTCATTTCCGCCGGAAGCGTATAGCTTCTTTCCATCAGGACTAAAAGCAAGTCCAAGCCACGATGCAGGGATAGTTACACTGTCCGTCATAGCTTGTGTTTTGGTATCTATAAGTATTATTGATTGTATACTTTGCCCGTTATTGGTTACAGCCACATATTTACTATCAGGACTCACAGCAATGTTTAAAGGCAAATCTCCCAAGCCAATTTTTGACCCTACCGGAGTTAGATGCCAACCATTAGGCAAATCAATCCGCCTGGCTTCTATTTCTTTTAGTGATTGGGAAAAGCAATGAGTGCTTAAAAAGAGCAAAAACCATGTTATTTTCTTCATATTATAAAGGGAATGCCTGAATTTAAGGCTGAAAATTATATAAATATGCTAAAATACCCCTACAATTATAGTTTAACATTAGTTTAAATCCTTCCGGCGGCTCTTTTATTCCCCAGGTTCGAAAAACTTAGCTATGTTTAAAGCAAATTCTCTCAGAGCCCGTCTACTTAAAAAATGAGAGAGATGATAGCTTTACCAATGGCCGAACAAAAGAGCCAGAATATTATCCAAGCCGTTCAGGAATATGGCAAGCGCCTTTTCAGTTTTATACGCGGCCGCGTAAGAACCGACGAGGATGCTGAAGACATATTGCAGGACGTATGGTACCAGCTTAGTAATGTAACTGATTCTGAATCTATTGAACAGGTAGGTTCGTGGCTTTATACGGTTGCGCGTAACAAAATAACCGATAAATACCGTAAGCAATCATCTCTTCATATTGAGGACTTTGTGTACGAAGATGAGGACGGGGAAGTAAGCTACAAAGACATTTTGCTGGCTGACCTTAAAACCCCCGAAGACGAGCACCTGAAACAGATATTTTGGGAAGAACTGTTCAAATCATTAGACGAATTGCCTAAGGAACAAAGAGAAGTGTTTGTATGGAACGAGCTGGAGGATTTAACCTTCCGCGAAATATCAGAAAAAACAGGTGAAAACATTAAAACTCTTATTTCCCGTAAACGTTATGCCGTAGCGCATTTGCGTGCACGGCTAAAAACATTATATGAAGAATTATTAACTTACTAAATCAAAGAATCATGTCAAACGAAGAAAACACAAATATGGGATATCGCCGCGGAGGCTGGGGTTGGAAATGCCTCTTTATCCTGCCACTGGTAGCACTAGCAATATTTGGCATAGGCTACATAGTTATGAGCTTATGGAATTGCGTAATGCCGAGCTTATTTCCATCAATCGGCCTACTTACCTATTGGCACGCCATTGGCCTGCTTATATTAAGCAAAATACTCTTCGGAGGCTTTCACAGGCACCATGGTGGCTGGAGAGGCAGACGCCGCATGAATGCAGCATGGAAAGAAAAATGGGCAAACATGAGCGAGGAAGAAAAAGCCAAGTTCAAAGACGAATGGAAAACCCGTTGCCAGGGCAGATGCTAAAACAATAGTGTTGGTTTTATGAAAGGGAGGCTAAATAGCCTCCCTTTTTTGTTTTAGGTCTAAAAATGGCTATATATTCGTAAACAAAGTACCTTTGCAGTCCCTTTTTACAGGTTATCTCCATGAATTACGCCCAAAAAAACAGGTGGAAAATTATACTTATTGTAGTAGCCTCGGTTATTGTTGGCGCTTCATTATGGTATTCCAACATTTTGGTAAACAAAATGGAAGTGGAAGAACGCCAAAAAGTAAAACTTTGGGCGGAAGCCATACAACGAAAAGCTAAACTGGTAAAGTATGCCAATACCCTGTTTAATCAAATTGGCGGAGACGAAAGACAAAAGGTGCAGCTATGGGCAGACGCGACGAAAATGCTGGCAAGCACCGATGTATCAAATATGGACCTTGGCTTCATCTTTAAGCTCATACAGGATAACCAGACAGTACCCGTTATATTAACTGACGATAAAAACACTATCATATCATCACGTAACCTTGACTCCGCTAAAGAGCATAACCCGGTTTATTTAAAGGAGCAGCTAACGCAAATGAAAGAACAGCACGCACCTATAGAAATAACAGTTTATAAAACTCAAAAGAATTTTCTTTACTACAAAGATTCAAAAGTATTTACGGAGCTGAAAGGTGTATTGAATGATCTGCAAAACTCATTCATGTCAGAGGTAGTAGCAAATGCGGCTTCCGTTCCTGCAATAATAACCGATTCAACCCGCACTGCCATACTTGCATATGGTAGTGTTGACTCCACCCGTATACATGACACAACATACAGAAAAGAACTTATAAGCACGATGCAAAATAGCAATGCCCCTATTACTATTGAACTGGGTGATGGTGGAAAGGACTATATCTTCTACGAAGAATCTTCTTTATCGAAAGAGTTGCGCTATTTCCCATATTTAGAATTTGGCATCATAGGGTTATTTATGCTATTCAGTTATTCATTATTCAGTACTGCGCGCAGGTCCGAACAAAACAGGGTGTGGATAGGTATGGCAAAAGAAACTGCTCACCAGTTAGGTACCCCACTCTCTTCACTTATGGCTTGGGTTGATTATTTGAAGAACAAGAATTTTGCCAATGCGGATGAAATAGAAAAAGATGTCAAACGACTTGAAATAATTACAAGCAGGTTCTCAAAAATTGGCGCATCACCTCAACTGGAGGTTCAGGATGTTTCTACAGTATTACAGGAAACATTAGATTACATGAGGGCCCGTACATCACAAAAAGTAAAGTTCACATTTAATTTTCCGCCCCATGCCGATGCTGTAGCTCCGCTCAACTCTCCTCTTTTTTCATGGGTGATTGAAAACCTATTCCGCAATGCAATAGATGCTATGAGTGGTGAAGGTGCATT
>JABCZW010000082.1 GCA_013289475.1 Bacteroidota bacterium | reverse complement strand
ATCTTTCCACATAGGGTTTGTTTCTTTTGCGGGTAAGCTTCCTATATATGTTTCTACCAATGGTTTCAATTCAGCAGGCTTAAAGCTTCCTACAAAGAAGAATGTATATCCTCCTGCATCGGCGAAACGTTGCTTATATATTTCAAATGCCTTATTTAAATCAATTTCATTTAAAGTAAAAACGGTAACAGGCCTGCGGCGATAATTGTAAGAACTCATAGTTGCTGTAACTGTATCGCCATAAACGCTTGACGGGTCTGAGCTGCGGTTTTCAACCAGCCCTTTTCGTTGCATCATATAGGCTTCAAATGCGGTATCATCTTTACGGGGCTGACCAAAAACTAACGGAAAGAAGAATTGTAAATTTTCAGAAAATAATCGATTTCTCTTATGCCGATGATGGAACAAAATTTGTAATGTCGGCAGTACAGGAAGGGCAGACAGATATTTTTGTTTTCACTGCTGCATCAAACGCATTTGAACAAATTACGCACGATGTTTATGATGATATATGTCCGCGATTTATCGATCATTCCAACAAGATCATATTCAGTTCGAACCGTCCCGATGATACATTAAAGATGGGTGGAGATTTTCATAAGATGCAGAACCATTATGATATTTTTGAATACAATTATGCCACGCACTCCAACTCTTTGCGCAGAATTACCAACACACCTGATGTTGATGAAACCTCACCTATGGAATATGGCAACAATTATGTTTCATACCTCAGCAACGAAAACGGAATTGTAAACCGTTACATTGCATCAGTTGACAGCACAATTAGTTTTGTTGATACCGCGGCACATTACAGATATGTAGTTCATTCTTTCCCTGTTACAGACTATGCACGCAATATTGTAGAACAGGATATAACAAATAATTTGAAAAATTACACCCAAATTATTTATTATAAAGGCAAGTACCTTATGTACGATGATACTCTGTCATCTGGCCCAGGTTCATTTACACCAAATCTACTATATAACACAACCTTTATGGCGGGCATGATTGCAGCACGGAAGAAAAAAATGCTGGATGATTCACTTGCTGCCATTGTAAAAAAAGATACTTCTACGGCCTTAATTATAAAACTTGCACCTATCACCTTTATACAAAGCCCGGCAATAACGCCCACACCAAAAGACACCGCACCTAAAAAACTAACCGATACATTAAAAGTTAATCCGGCACATACACCTGTAGATATAAATGATTATTCTTTTGATAATAGCGCCCCAACACAATTAAAAATAACAGTAATACAAACCCCAACTGTTACACAGGTGCAACCGCAACCTATACGTATTGTCAATGCAGTACCTAAAGACACGGCAAAACATGATACCAGTCACGGACGCAAACATGTGCTTGAAAGAAATAATTACCATGTGAGTTTTTTACCTGATTATGTCTTAACTCAAATTGACAACAATTTTTTAAACCAAACTTATCAACCTTACATTGCAGTAAATGGACCATCATATCAGCAGCCAAGTGTAGGTGCACATTTAAAGGTAAGCCTTTCGGACCTTTTTGAAGATTACCGGATTGAAGGGGATGCACGCATTGCAATTGACCTGAGCACTAATGAATACCGCTTCGCCTATTCTGATCTATCAAAACGCCTCGATAAGCAGATAATACTATACCGTGAAGCTCTTTTAGGCATAAACGATAATGGATACACTATTAAAACCTATGCCCACCAGGCAACCTATCTGTTAAAATGGCCTTTTAGTGAAGTGGCACGTGTTGAAGGAAGCGCCAGCGTAATGGAAGAAAAAACAGTATTAATGTCGAGTGATTTAAACAGCCTGGAACAACCCAATCAATATGACATCCTGCCAAAAGCTGAGTTCGCTTATGTTTATGATGCCACAATACCGGTAGAAATGAATATTTATTATGGCCTGCGCGCTAAAGTTTTCGCCCAGTATTTCCGCGATTTAGGTGGGCCTAATAATAATGTACCGGGCTATAATATGTTTGTGCTTGGCTTTGATGCACGCTATTATCAAAAAATAAGCCGCGACCTTATCTGGGCAAACAGAATTTCGGGAGGGACATCTTTGGGGCAGGAAAAATTGCTTTACTATCTGGGTGGTGTAGATGGGTGGATCGGGCCACAGTTCGACCAGAATATAAATGTTTCACAAACCGAAAATTACGGCTTCCAGACTTTAGCTGTACCGTTAAGGGGTTCTCCGGAAAACATTCGTAATGGCAATAATTTTGTATTATTCAATAGTGAACTCAGGTTCCCGGTATTCCATTATCTTATTAACAGGCCTATTAAATCTGATTTCTTCAATAATTTCCAGGTTGTAGGTTTCTTTGATGCAGGAACCGCATGGACCGGATTAACTCCATATTCGAACGATAATGCACTTAATGAAACCGTGGTAAGTGCGCCGGGTAACCCGATAACAGTTACTCTTTCTACGTTGCAAGATCCATTTGTAGAAGGTTTTGGGTACGGCCTTCGTACGCGTGTATTGGGCTATTTTATAAGGTTTGATGATGCCTGGGGTATAAATAACGGCACCATTGCAAAAAAACCAACAACCTATTTCTCTCTAAGCCTCGATTTCTAAAATCAGCCAATAAACTATTGGCTCCCATTCATTCGCCTTTGTTCATTTGTGCTGATGAAGTTCTTTGCTATATTTGTTATTAATAATAATTGACAAAAAAGTTTATGGCAACGATCGATGAAGATGCACTGGAATACCACTCGCAAGGAAGGCCCGGAAAGATTGAAGTAATACCCACCAAACCCCATAGCTCACAACGCGATTTATCATTGGCTTACTCACCCGGTGTGGCCGAACCCTGCCTTAAAATAGCAGAACATAAAGACGATGTATATAAATACACCATTAAGGGTAACCTGGTAGCTGTTATAAGTAATGGTACAGCAGTGCTTGGCCTTGGCAACATTGGCCCCGAAGCAGCTAAGCCGGTTATGGAAGGTAAAGGCATTTTATTTAAAATATTTGCCGATATAGATGTGTTTGACATTGAAGTTGACGCTACCGACCCTGAATTATTTATACAAACGGTAAAAGCCATTGCTCCCACTTTTGGCGGCATTAACCTGGAAGATATTAAAGCACCTGAGTGCTTTGAAATTGAAAAAAGACTTAAGGAAGAACTCGACATTCCGCTGATGCACGATGACCAACATGGCACAGCCATTATTTCCGCAGCAGCACTTATCAATGCACTTGAAATTGCACAGAAGAAAATTGATGAAGTAAAGATCGTTATTAATGGCGCTGGTGCCTCAGCCATATCATGCGCAAAACTTTATTTAGCCGTTGGCGCAAAGAAGGAAAATATAATGATGTTCGACAGCAAAGGCCTGTTGGATAAAAGCAGGAAAGATATTTCGGAAGAGAAAGTATTTTTTGTTACCGACAAAAAAGCGAAAGATCTTGGCGACGGAATGAAAGGCGCTGATGTATTTATTGGCTTATCGAAAGGCAATGTGGTTACACCCGAAATGCTCATGGGCATGAAGGAAAACCCTGTTGTATTTGCACTTGCGAATCCTACACCGGAAATCGGATACCCCGAAGCAATGGCTGCACGTAAAGATATTATTATGGCGACGGGCCGTTCTGATTATGCCAACCAGGTAAACAACGTCTTAGGCTTTCCGTTCATCTTCCGCGGTGCGCTTGATGTGAGGGCAAGATGTATTAATGAAGCCATGAAAATGGCTGCTGTATATGCCATTGCAGGCTTAGCAAAAGAACCTGTACCAGAATCGGTAAACCTGGCTTATGGCTCCCGTAACCTGAGCTTCGGCCCCGAGTATATTATACCTAAGCCTATTGACCCGCGTCTGATATATACAGTACCGCCTGCAGTAGCTAAGGCAGCAATTGAGTCAGGAGTGGCACAACGAAATATTGAAGACTGGGAAGTTTACAAGCAGGAATTAATTAAACGTATGGGGCTCGATAACGATTTGCTGAAGAGCATTACAGCTAAAGCAAAACGAAATCCTAAACGCGTTGTTTTTGCCGAAGCAGATCATTATAAAATATTAAAAGCCGCACAGCAAGTAAGAGATGAAGGTATCGCCAAGCCTATTTTACTGGGCGATTTGGAAAACATTAAAAAACTGATTGCCGAAAATAGTCTTAACCTCGATGATGTACCAATCATTGATCCGCGTTCGGCTGCCGAAGAAACAAAGCGCAATACATTTGGTGACGTTTTGTATGAAAAAAGAAAACGTAAGGGTTATACTCAGTTTGAATCACGCAAGCTGATGCGTGAACGTAATTATTTTGGCGCCATGATGGTTGAAACAGGTGCAGCCGATGCAATGATCTCCGGTATCTCACGCAAATATGCTGACCCAATTAAAGCCGCATTAGAAACTATAGGCGTGCATCCTGATACAAAAAGGGTAGCCGGCATGTATATATTACTTGCCAAGCAGGGGCCATTCTTTTTTGCCGATACAACCATGAACATTGACCCATCGGCCGAAGACCTGGTAGATATTACAGCGCTTACAGCAAATAGTATTAAACAATTCAATATTACCCCGCGTATAGCCATGTTATCCTACTCCAACTTTGGTTCGGTAAAAGGAGAATTGCCCGATAAAGTAGCAAAGGCGGTTTCCATACTCCATCAAAAGTTCCCGGGTATGATTGTGGATGGAGACATACAGGCAAATTTTGCGCTGAATAATGAGCTTCTCAAAGAACAATTCCCGTTTTCAGAACTGGTAAATAAGAATGTAAATACCCTTATTTTCCCTAACCTGGTAGCCGGTAATATTGCCTATAAAATAATGCAGGAACTTGGTGGTCTTGAGGCAATTGGGCCTGTGTTACTGGGAATGAAAAAGCCGGTCCATATCCTTCAACTGGGTTGTTCGGTTAGGGAAATAGTAAATATGGTAACCATAGCCGTGGTTGACGCACAGGCAAGGGGCAAATAAAAACCCTTATATTTATCCCTTATAGGGCAAACGCCATACGGTTATGTACGCATATTTTGAAGGAATACTTAAAGAAAAGAACCCCGCTTACGCTATTATAGATTGTAATGGTGTGGGTTATATTTTAAATATCTCGCTTAATACTTTCACTAAAATACCCGAAAGCGGTAAATGCAAACTTTTTGCCCATTTAAGCGTGCGCGAAGATGCTCATGTATTATTCGGTTTTGCTGAAGAAGGCGAAAGAATGATGTTTCGTGACCTTATTAGCGTTTCGGGTGTAGGTGAAGTTACTGCCCGCATGATGCTTTCTTCTATGTCTCCGCCTGAAATACAGCAAGCCATTGTAAATGGAGATGTAAGCAGGCTTAAATCCATTAAAGGCATAGGAGAGAAATCGGCCCAACGTATAATAGTCGATTTGCGTAATAAAATGGGTAAAGAAAGCTTTGGAATAGCCCCAGGTATTATTGGCCCTTACAATAAACTGAAACAAGAAGCGTTAAATGCTTTGGAAGTGCTTGGATATGCCAGAAATGTTGCCGAGAAAGCTATTGATAAAACCATTCGTGATGAAGGGGATACCCTGTCCCTGGAAGACCTGGTTAAAAGAGTATTGAAAAATTTTTAATTTCGTTCCCCCTTTTAAATTAGTAATCAACATAAAACGACTCTTTGATGCAGCATTTTTACTCTTTATTTGTTTAAGACAAGAGCCAGTTGACATTATCTAAAAAATATCTACCGCTTGCAGTAGTAGCAATGCTTTTGCTGGTTTTTAACAAAACCTGGGCAAAAAGTGAGGCTTCTCCCATGTTCGGTTTTAGCATTACACTGGTTTCGGATACCCCGCCTGAAACCAATAATGAGCCCCTGATACTTCCATTCCCTTTTAGTGACCAATCAGGTAATGGCCAACCGCTCTATGCCCCTGATGGAGGATTAATGCTTTCTAATCCATCGAACCTGAAAACGGAAATACAGTATAACCCCAAAACAGGCAAATACGAGATATACCAGAAAATAGGCAGCATGGATTACCGCATGCCTACCGAAATGGATTCGGACCAGTTTATGGATTATATGAACCATAAAACTGAGCACAGTTATTTTCAACAAAAGGTACAAACCACTTCAAAAGAGCAAAAGAAAAACGGCCTGATACCGCCCATTAAAATTGGAGGAAAATTGTTTACCGATATATTTGGCAGCCCATATGTAAATATCAGGCCGCAAGGTTCGGCCGAATTAACATTCGGGTTTAACAATTCTAAGCTTCAGAACCCTGCCCTACCCGTCTTGCAGCGAAGTTTAACAACATTTAATTTCGATGAGAATATACAGCTGAATGTAACCGGTGAAATTGGTGACAAGCTAAAACTATCTACCACTTACAATACCAAAGCTACTTTCGACTTTCAGAACCAGATGAAATTAAATTTCAACGGGCATGAAGACGATATTATTAAAAGCATTGATGCAGGTAACGTAACTTTTACACTACCAGGAACCCTTATAACGGGTAGCCAAAGCTTGTTTGGTATAAAACTAAAAACACAGTTTGGCCGGTTAACATCTACCACTGTTTATGCCCAGGAAAAAGGCAATAAAAAAACCTTAACAGTACAGAACGGCGCACAGACAAGCAATTTTAATGTTAAGGTTGACCAGTACATGGCTAACCAGCACTTCTTTCTTTCTCATTTTTTCAGGGATCATTATGATCAGGCACTTGCAAACCCGCCTATTGTAAATTCAGGTTTAACCATTACAAAAATTGAAGTATGGGTTACTAATACTTCAGCAGCTACACAAAATACACGCGATATTGTTGCGCTTACTGACTTAGGGGAAAGCCACCAGTATTTTACAGAACAACCTACTAGTCCCATAAGTATGAGTTCCGGATATAATAATTTCACTGTATATCCACCAAATGATACTATTAATACGCTCGACCCGTCTTACCTTGAATTTCTTCAGCCAAGTATAAAAACACCGGTTACTGCTGTTACAGGGCTTAGAGGTGCCGGCTTAACACAAGTTACCGATTTTGAAAAAATAGATCTGGCCCGTATGCTTTCTCCTTCAGAATATACACTGAATGCCAAGCTTGGCTATATCTCATTAAAACAACCATTGAATTATGACCAGGTACTTGCAGTAGCTTATCAGTATACATATAACGGCGGTGTTTACCAGGTAGGGCAGTTTTCTACAGATGGTATACCTACTGCAAACGAA
>JABCZW010000081.1:3002-7423 GCA_013289475.1 Bacteroidota bacterium | reverse complement strand
TTGGAGGAATTTTCTTTTTTTCGGACAATCCTAAAGAAACGAAAGAATGGTATGGTAAGAACCTGGGGCTTGAAATAAATGGGTATGGTTCGCTTTTTGAAGGCAGGAACCTGGACAAGCCTGAAGAAATCAGTCAGCTTGTATGGAGCCCTAAGAAAAAGGGAAGTGAAGATTTTGCACCTTCGAAAAAAGAATTTATGATCAACTACCGGGTTCAGAATATTGAAGGGCTTATAGAAAACCTGAAGAAAAGCGGAACAACTGTACTTGATGAAATTGCTGTTTACGAGTATGGAAAATTTGTTCACATACTTGACCCTGAAGGGAACAAGATAGAATTATGGGAACCAGTTTATGAGGTGAGATAGTTTTTTAGATTGCGGTTTAGATTTAGGATAAGGGTTGTTGAAAATTATTTTACTATTTTGTTTACTAATGTAAATATTTAATGTACCTTTGTGCTTATGCGACCTCACCCTGGCCTCTCCTTGCAAAAGGAGAGGGTAAGCAGATATCCGCATCATGATAGGTTATGGTCTGTTCTTTGAAATATATCTCTGTCGGGTATTAAAATTAACCGACAAAAACCGACAGGATTTTGATGAACTCAACGGGTTGACACGGGTTGACAGATTTTGAGTGATTTTTGAAAAATTCATATTGATTATCAATGCTTTATGTTTTTAATGGCTTGAAAAGTGTCAACCCGGTTAAGTGGGTGATTATCAACGTGTAATTCAAAATATGGATAAAATGCTTCGACAAGCTCAGCAAGACAAAATATTATGACTCAATCTCAATCTTAGCCTCAATCTTAATCTTAACTTTGTACCCTTATTCTATCATTATGCCAAAAGTATCTGTTAAGGGCAGTCAAATGCCGGCATCACCCATACGTAAGCTAGTTCCTTACGCTGAGAAAGCAAAAAAAGAAGGTAAAAAAGTATACCACCTTAATATTGGCCAACCCGATATTGAGACTCCTGAGCTGATGTTGCAGGCGGTGAAGAATTTTCCTTACAAGATAATTGAATATACCCACAGCGCTGGTATTGAAAGCTACCGCAAAAAACTGGCGGAGTATTATAAAAAAAACCAGATAGAGCTTGACTATACCCAAATAATGGTTACTACAGGCGGATCGGAAGCTATTGAAATAGCAATGATGACCTGCTTTAACGAAGGCGATGAGATAATAATTCCGGAACCATTTTATGCCAATTACAATGGCTTTGGTGTTGCTGCGGGCATTGTAGTAAAGCCGGTAACATCTGATATTAAAACAGGATTTGCTTTGCCGCCCATCAGCAAATTTGAGGAGATAATTACCCCAAAGACAAAGGGTATAATGATATGTAACCCTAACAACCCAACCGGCTATTTATATTCTAAGGAAGAGATAGAACAGTTGGGTGCATTGGTAAAAAAACATAATTTGTTTTTATTAGTTGATGAAGTTTACCGTGAGTTTTGCTACGATGGCAAAGAACATTTTTCGGTAATGCGTTTAAAAGGAGTAGAAGAAAATGTAATTATGTTAGACTCGGTTTCGAAACGTTACAGCGCCTGCGGATTACGTATCGGGGCATTAATTACCCGCAACCAGGAAGTGCTTGATACCGCTTTGAAATTTGCACAGGCAAGGCTAAGTCCGCCTACCATTGGCCAGGTGGCATCGGAAGCTGCTGTGAATGTGCCGAAAGAATATTTCGATAAAGTAGAAGCAGAATATACCAATCGCCGTAACACCGTTGTTGGCCTGCTGAATAAAATAGAGGGCGTTTTTTGCCCTATGCCAAGCGGTGCTTTTTATTGCTTCGCATCGTTGCCGGTAGATGATGCCGATAAATTCTGCCAGTGGCTGCTCGAAGAATTTGAACACGAAAAGCAAACAGTAATGCTTGCACCTGCCAGCGGGTTTTATTCTAACAGTATCCTTGGTAAGCAGGAAGTACGTATAGCTTATGTACTTAATGAAGGCGATTTAAAGAAAGCAATGGTTTGCCTTGACAAGGCTTTGCAGGTTTATCCCGGCAGAGTGGTTAAGAAAGAAAAAGCGGCTAAAGCTTAAAAATCGGTGTAGAGTAAATACCGTTTGCGTATAACTTTAAAATTACTGAGTTGGGGTTCCCAGCTTTTACGAATGTCTTCATCGGTCATACCCTGTTCGATCTGCTTTTGTAGCTTATCGGTCCCTGCTAATGATTTAAAGTAGACATTAAAATACTTCGACTTATCGGGGTAATCTTTGTAGGTTCCTTTCAGCCAGAAAAAATACATGGACTGGTAAACCTTCATCATCACCTGTCCGAATTCCCGCAGGTCGCAGCCGTTGCACTTCAATCCTTTATACATGGGGTCGGTAGCGCCGGGTTTGCTTTCGGGTGTAAAACTGAATGCGAAGGTTTGGTTGCTTGGTAAGTCTGGGCAGCCAATAACCTGGAAAGGGAAATCGGTACCACGGCCCACACTGATTGCAGTGCCTTCAAATAAAGCCAGTGAGGGATATAGATAAACAGCAGCCATATTGGGCAAGTTAGGGGAAGGCTTAACCGGTAATTCGTATAAACTCTTATGTGTGTATCCTTGAACCGGCACGCAAATAAGATTACACTGTTTGCCATTCTTCAGCCACTTCTCACCGTTCAACATGCGGGCATATTCAGCGGCTGTCATACCATATACAATAGGCACTGGGTCCAACCCTACAAACGAACGGAAATTGGTATCAAGCACCGGGCCATCTACAAAAAAACCATTGGGGTCTGGCCTGTCTAATACTATAAACTGCTTGTTGTTTTCGGCACAGGCTTCCATGGTAAGGTGCAGGGTAGACAGGTAAGTAAAGAAGCGAACACCCACATCCTGCAAGTCATATACAACAACATCAACGTTCTTTAAATCTTCGGGTGTAGGTTTATTATGTTTTCCGTATAGAGATACTATGATAATATTGGCTCCTGCATTTTTGTCCTTACCGTTCTTTATCAATGCACCTGCATCGGCAGTGCCATAAAAACCATGTTCAGGGGCAAATATTTTAGTTACGTGAATACCTAAACTCAAAAGGGTATCTACCAATAATGTGTTCTTTACCAATGAAGTCTGGTTGACAACTACAGCCACATTCTTGCCTTTCAGCAGGTCAATATATTGCTCAAAACGCTCGGCGCCCACCTTTACATCGGCAGAAGCAAGGGGTGTAAGCTCTGATTTAGCAATGATCTGGGCCTTCGAAAAGTGGCAAAGCATTATCAGCATCAGGGCCAAAGCTATATTTTGGCCTTTTATTATTCTCTGGAAGCAGTATCTTTGCGAGTAAAGCATAAGCGTAAAATTCAAAAATAAAGAAAACTACGTACGTTGCTCATAAATGGACAAGGAAAAAATAATAAGATACCTCGCAACAGGTGTAATGCCTCCCGGTACCGATACTAAAGTGCCGCTGAGAGATATTGTCCATACCTTTCCTTATTTCCAATTGGCACAGGTTTTATATGCCAAGCAGATGTACGATGATAATGATACTGAAGTGGCAAGCCGCGTTAAGCTGGCATCGGCGTATGCGCCAAACCGCAAGGCAATGTACCTGCTCTTCCGCAAGCAAGCACAAAAGGTAGAAGTAAAAGAAGTAAAGCCTGTTGTTGCCGAACCAGTTGTAATTGTTCAGGAAGAGAAGAAATACAATTTCGTTTACCAGTCGACCGAGCCACCTGTAATAAAAGAAGTACCTAAGGTTGAATCGTTTGTGGTAAGCCTTCCGGCAGAAATTGAGCCGGTGAAGGAAGAAGAGATTAAAAAAGAAGAAAAGATTGTTGAAGAAACAAAGGCATCACCTGTTTCAGAAACTTTCCTCGAAACGGAGATTTTGAGTAATATAGCTATCATTCAAAGTGAACAGACTTTAAATAAGATGCCTGCACTGGAAAATGAGGCAAAAGAGGTAAAATCGGAAGAAACTGTAAAAAATATTGAGCCGCCTGCCGAAGCTAAAATTAAGGCTGAATTAACAAGCAAACACAGCTTCGAAGATTGGTTAAAGGTGATGCCAATTATTAAGGTAGATGAAACTGAAACAACCAAGACTTCGGGCCCTGTTAAAACTATTGATATTATTGATCGTTTCCTTACTAATGAGCCTCGTATTTCGAAGCCTAAAGTTGCCTTTTTTAACCCTTCAAAAGCGGCTAAATTAAGTGTTACCGACGATGAATCTTTGGTGAGCGAAACACTGGCTAAAATATACCTCGGGCAGGGCAATTTACATAAGGCTTTAAAGGCCTACGAAAGCTTATTATTGCAAAATCCCGAAAAAAGCACTTATTTTGCGGCCCGAATTGAAGAAATCCGGCATAAAATAGATTTACAAAAGAATAAATAAACAACATGGGACTTATACTGAGATACTTACAGTTATTGTT
>JABCZW010000081.1:0-2992 GCA_013289475.1 Bacteroidota bacterium | reverse complement strand
GCATACTACTTATACTCGTAGTGCTTATACAAGATTCAAAGGGCGGAGGCCTGTCATCATCATTCGGCGGCTCTAACCAGATATTAGGTGTTCGCAGAACAACCGATTTTTTAGAAAAAGCTACCTGGGTGCTTGCAATAGCATTGTTGGTATTTAGCCTTGCCAGTGCATTCTTCAGCAGCTCTTCTTCTGGCTCAGTAGGCGTTTCTACTACCAAGGATAAGGCTAATGATATGAATGTTCCTACACACAAATAGGAAGCTCAGTTTTCGTATCAGATTAGAGGGGCTTTTAAATTTTTCAACCTATGCTTGAATACCCCATTTACGTTGCAGGAAATTTCGAAAAAAGCGCGAAAGTATTAGACGTTTACAATCCTTTTAAGGGATATGCTTTTGCCCGTACTTACCAGGCTTCGGATGAGCAATACGAAATTGCCATAACCAAAGCGCTCGAATGCAGAAAAGCAATGGCAGAAATGCCGGCGCACGAACGCTATATTGCACTCCGTTTTATTTCCGATGCTATTACTTTAAACCGACAAGTATTAGCAGAAACATTGTGTTATGAATCGGGTAAGCCTATTCGCTATGCATTGGCAGAAGTGGACCGTGCGGCACAAACATTTTTAGTTGCTGCCGAAGAAGCTAAGCGTTTGCCTAAAGAATATATGTCGCTTGACTGGACACCAGCTGGAAATAAAAAAGAAGGATTAGTAAAATATTTTCCTGCAGGACTAGTGGCAGGTATTACCCCGTTTAACTTCCCTATTAACCTGGTTGCGCATAAAGTGGCTCCCGCTATTGCAGCCGGTTGTCCTATAATACTTAAACCCGCTTCTGCGGTTCCATTGTCTTCGCTCGAACTGGCAAAGATCATTTCTAAAACCAATCTTCCGGCAGGTGCATTCTCGGTATTGCCTATGGACAGGAAGACCGGAAATAAAATGGTTTTGGATGAACGATTTAATGTTCTTTCGTTCACCGGTTCTGCCGATGTGGGCTGGGAAATGAAAAAGAATGCAGGCAAAAAGCGCGTGCTGTTGGAACTGGGCGGCAATGCTGCTGTAATTGTTTCAGATGATGCAAATATTGCTGAAGTTGTAAAGAAAGGTCTGGTTGCTGGTTTCTCCTATTCAGGACAGATATGCATACATGCACAGCGCTTTTTTATACATAAAGATATATTTGAAAAATTCGCTGCCGCATTTGTTGAAGGAGTAAAGAATTTGAAATACGGAGACCCTAAAGATGCAGAAACTGATGTATCGGTAATGATAGACCAGGCCAATGCCGATAGGGTAGAGGCTTGGGTGGATGAGGCAGTAAAAAGTGGCGCTACTTTATTATGCGGCGGTAAAAAAGAAGGTGGATTTTATCTGCCTACTGTATTGAAAGATACAACAATTGAAATGAAAGTTTGCGCTGAAGAAATATTTGGTCCGGTGGTAACGCTCGATTCATTTTCTTCCATTGAAGAAGCGGTGGAGAAAGTAAATAATTCAAAATTTGGTTTGCAGACAGGAGTATTTACCAATTCAGTTTCTGAAATGGACTATGTTTTCAATAATTTAAATGTTGGCGGAGTAATATTAAACGATATGCCTACTTTCCGTGCCGACCACATGCCTTATGGCGGTGTTAAAGATTCCGGTTTTGGCCGTGAGGGAATCCGCTATGCCATTATGGAAATGATGGAGCCGAAAATCTTAGTTAAGTAATTCTTTACTTACATGTTTTACCTGCGATAAACCGTGGAAGAGGTATTCTTCCCTGGTGCTTATTTTAGTACACAGGTAACGCGTACGTATTTTTTTCTGCTTGATGAATTTCTCATTACCCGTTGTTTCAAAAACGGATTGCAAGGGCAAATCTTCAAGTAAGTGAAGATCACTTACACCCGTATTGTATTTATTCAAGATCTTAAACAAGCTTCTGTCGTTACAAACCGAAGCAGCCGGATCGTGCATATATGCTTTTAATGCAGAAATAATATCGGGAGGGAAAATAGTTTCGTTTAAAAACGGATGCAACAAAATACGGTATTCATTCTTCCATTCCCTTCCGTGCGATTGAATATTGTTCCCATGTTTTTTCCATGCACTCAGGTGAGCAATTTCGTGTACAAGCGTAATCAAGAAAGCATATTTATTCAGGTCGAGGTTGATGGTTATCTGGTGGTTCTGGCCCTTGAATGGCGGGCGATAATCTCCGTATTTTGATGCTCTTGGCCTCTTTATCTTTAATTTGAAATCAAAATCATAAATCCACGCAGCTATAGTATCTACAGCAGGCTCAGGGATATATTTTTTTAAAACCGTTTTGTTTCTTTCCAGTTGACTCACATTGCAAATTTAGAGTAAAAAATCGTTAAGTTTGTAAAGCACATTCCAGGTAAATGAAAAACAATAACCTACGTACCATAATATCAATTACATGTACACTTATATGCATTGGATGTATTGTTCTTGATTACAATATTATAGCTGCTGCTTTTGGACTTGTGGCATATTTTACCTCTCTGCTTACTACTAAGTTTGTTACAAGAAAATGGCAGATATATCTCGCATTTTTAATTGCATTAGTTGCCGGTTATGCAATGGGACCCAAAGCGGGTTTTCCATTCATGGCTTTGAGTTTGTTAAGTCTGACATTGATGCCGGGAATACGGACGCTTCTCTTTGAAGAGATTTCCAGTGCAAAAGTAGGATGGCTTGAATCTGCTTTGTGTGCGATTGGCATAGGCTTTTATATTTTCGGTAATATGTACAATAGTAATGGCTGGATTGGATGGACATTCCCGGCACCTGCAATACTGTTTGGCATTTTTATGGCAGTGGGTTTTAAAATAGATCGTAATGGATTTACCAGCACGATAACACAGAAGCATAATATTGAAATAGATAAACCTGCTCCTGAATTTACATTGCCTGATGAAGAAAATAATATAGTGACTTTATCAGATTATAAAGGTAAACGGCATGTATTACTTG
>JABCZW010000080.1 GCA_013289475.1 Bacteroidota bacterium | reverse complement strand
AACATTATTCAGGAAACTTATTTCACTCACGTTCTTACCTGTTGTATCATAGACAGAAACCTGTTTGGCATTCAGCACATAAAACAATCCTTTATCGTAAACGAAATCGCGTGCAGCGAACAGTACCGGGAATTTCTTAACTGCGGCTCCGCTTACTTTGTCAGTAATTATAACTTCATTACTTGCATTACACAAATAAGCAATTCTATTTGCACTCAGCACTTCGAATGCCGTGGCGCCCAGGTTTACACCCGGCACTTGCTTATATGGTATGCCATCAGCAGTATTCCATTTACTATTGGATAGTTCCTTTACACTTAAGCTGACAGATTGTTGCGCATTCTGAGCCTTGAGCGTGCTTATACCGGCACCTAACATGGCAAGCGCGCATAGTAAGGAGTAGCTTTTTCTCGCTTTCATTAAATGTAATTTATAAAGTTAATACTAAGACCAGGTACTTTTATCCAGGAGGATTTCAATAATCAAATGTAGTTTATGAAAAGGCAAAAAGCAAATTTCAAACTGCTTAAAAACACTTGATCTAAACAAATGCGCTAAGGCTCAGATGTTACTGAATGGGTTTAGATAAAATTCAAATCATATCAATTAAAAACCTGAATGGGTTTAGGTTTTTAAATCAAATGAACTATTGAAAAACAAATGGACTATTAACCAAACCGTTAAAGTTGGCAGGAATAAATTTATCTATTCCACTACTTTCTCTATTTTTGATATTAAGAAAACGCGCCAATGAAAAAACACGCATCCATATTATTCTTTTTAATTGTGTTTGTTGCCTGTAACAGCAACACAACTAATTCAGCAATAGCTGATCAAAAAAAAACAATACAGAATACACCGGCGGATATTAATGTTGAATCGAAAATATTCCAGGATTCAACTGGCTGGGGATATGATATTTATTTAAACAGCAAGCTATACATTCATCAACCTTTTATACCTGCCATTTCGGGCAATAAGCCATTTTCAACAAAGCAAGATGCTGAAAAAGTATCGCAGTTAACTATTTCGAAGTTGCAAAAAGGAATTAATCCGCCTACAATTGATTTGAGCGACCTGGATAGTTTGAAGATAAAAGAATAACTATCGGAGCAAAAGTTTTCCGGTTGCAACATCTTTGCCATCAGATAATATCCGGTATATGTATATACCACTTGCATTTCCGCTTAAATCAATTACGGACTGAGCAGATGAAACCGATGACTGATAAACGATTTTCCCCATGATATTAAAAACCACAATGTTATATTTTTCAATATTTGAATTTATATAGAATATACCTGTTGAAGGGTTGGGATACACATGCACATGATTTTCTTTTGAAATGCCTGTTACCGAAGTTAGTATACCACCACCTACACCCGTAGTATCTCTATATTCCCAAAAATCATGCAGGTACGAAGATTTATATTGACCACCGCAGATAAACCCTTTTGAGCCTATAGAAAATCCTACAACCTGATTTCTTCCAAAAGAAGGAAGGCTGGCAACCTGGGTCCATACATTAGTTGCCTGGCTCCATTCATAAAAATCGTTCGCATTGCTCCCTCCAAATCCAATAAAACCATTTTTACCGATAGAGAACCCGGCTCCCGTATTTCTGGCTCCGCCCGGAAAATCAGCTTTCCTGGTCCATGAACCACCACCTGTGGTATCATACTCCCAAAAATCACTAAAACGTGTTGTTTGGTTAGTGTCACCTGTTCCAATATATCCTTTACCACCAATAGAAAACCCTACAGCAAATGACCTTCCTATTCCTCCAAAATCAGCTTTTCTTGTCCACGTATCGGTAGCCTGATCCCACTCCCAGAAATTCTTAACCCACGAGGCTATAGAATCTTCTCCGGTTCCTATGTATCCTTTATTACCTATAGAAAAAGCTACCGCATAATACCTTCCAGACCCGCCAAACTGTGCTTTCTGTGTCCAGGTATTGGCAGCAGTATCATACTCCCAAAAATCGCGACACATGCCCGTTGTATACTTGCAGCAGCCAAGCGGTTTTGTACTATCCTGCCCGGTTCCAACATAACCTTTACCACCAATAGAAAATCCAACCGCACCAATTCTTGAAGGGCCTCCAAAATTTGCTATCTGGGTCCAGGCATTTTTAGCTGTATCGTACTTCCACATATCCCTGTGGAGTCCATTATTCATACCCATCCCAAAAAAACCATACCCGCCTATGCTGAATGCTACACATCCCCATCGGCTAAGTGGAGGGAGAGAGTCTCTTATTATCCATGGTGAAAGGCCTAATTGGCCCTTCCACCTGTAAAAATCACTTAATGAGTATCCCGTAGAATTATCGTGCCCGGTACCCACGAAGGCAACACCCCCAACACCAAAGCCTGCAGCATTATCTCTTGCTTCGCCCATATTGGCAACCTGGGTCCAATTATTATTTGCCTGATCCCATACCCAAAAATCGGGTAAAGAAGTAGCGCTTACATTTTCTCCACCACCTGCAAAACCAAATTTGCCAAGCGTCATTGCTACTGCCCTGTTTCGCCCTATTCCCGTAATACTTGCTTTCTGACTCCATGTATTTCCTGCCTGGTCCCATTCCCATAAATCAGTTTTATTACCACCAAATGCAAAGTAGCCTTTTGCGCCAATAGAGAACCCTGATGCGCCATAACGTGCACCACCTGCATAATTAGTCATAGCAGTCCATGAGCCTATACTGGTTGTATCATATTGCCAAAAATCATTGTATGGTGTTGCACTTGCATCCTGACCTGTTCCTATATAACCATAACCGCCTATAGAAAAAGCTGCGGCATATTCTCTGCCAGTTGCAGGAAAATTTGTTTTCTGGGTCCATTTGTTGGTTGCCTGGTCCCATTCCCATAGATCATTTAAATCGATGGTTCCGTTATAACCGGTACCAACAAAGCCTTTTGTACCAATAGAAAAAGAAACCGCGCCATACCGCCCTGTAGTTCCAAAGCTTGCTTTTTGAGTCCAGGAATTCTTAACGGTATCAAACTCCCATAAGTCATTTTGAAGAGCCCCTGCTCCATTTGAGCCAGTAGCAAAATATCCTTTTGTGCCTATTGAAAATGCTGTTGCCCCTGACCTTGTTGAACTAAGGGTGGCCCTTCCTGACCATACACCTTGGGCGCTAGCACTTAAAACAGCTACAATGCCCAAACAGAGTAAATAATTTTTTTTCATGTGGTTTTTGCTAAAGAGTGAATTTAGTATTACAAATATAACAATATAACCGAAAAAGAAAAGCGGTTAAATGTGCCGGCAATTTACTTACTACTAATCTTTGCCGCCTCTATAATATTGGTTAATTCAGGAAACATTTCCTTACTGCTACTCATCATAGCAACATGTATTACTTCGCCTCTCTCGGTTGGTTTCCCTTCGGGAATTATTTGCTCCTTCAAAAACAAGCCTTGCATATCGTCTTTAAAAACCAGCCATTGTACCTTTTGGCCCAAAAACATACCGGAATCCTTTTTCGCACTGGTCTCATCTAAACCATAATTCATAAACATGTATGAAGGATACTCTCCCACATATATAAGTAAAGCCGCCCAGCCTGTATCGGTAAAATGGTTGAACCTGTGAAATTTAAAGACTTTAAAATCATCGCCATTATCGACTGTTACGCAATAATTGACAGGTAAGTGAAAAATAAATGCTTTGCTGCTGTCGGCAAAAAAGTATTTTTCATCTCTTGAGTTTGTTTTATTAACCCTGGGGCCGCTAGTAACAGTTTTAAATATTTTTTCAGTAAGCACCCGGAATTCTTCCCGCTTACTAATTGCAGCCGAGTTTATATAGGCATCAATCCTAAAAACAGTACCATCGATGGATTGAACAAGTAAGCTGCTTATTACAATACCTGCCTGTGCGGTATCGTACCTTAAAGGGGTGGATAATATAGTAGAAAGAGAATCGGTAGTGCTGAATACTTTAGTGGTGAAATTTTTTATGTAAGCGCTGTCGTGGCTAACATCATTAATCAGGTTTTTGCCGCCAAGCATATAAAGTTCCTGTGCAAAAAACACCATGCGCATTTTGCCAACCTCGTAAATTATCCTCGTTTCTTCATTAGGATTACGCCCGGCAGACATGAGATCTGATGGGCGTTCTTTATTTTCGGCTGAGGCAGGAAAATTGAAATATGCCCTGCCATTAAGTATCGATTGCTTATTATCAAGTTTTACATCGGCAATATTGTTCTGGCTATAAACACTTATACTCAAAAAGACGCTTATTACAGTAAGTATGGCAACTCTTTTAATCATAAAATAGATTTATTCAAAAATAGGAAAGTAATGGCATTGAAATGCGAAAAAGATTAATTGGTCGGGCACTATATAAGCAATGCAATTTTTCTGCATTTTTGACACTTATATGAATCGGGTTAAACTATTTTTTTCAGGCTTGTTTACTTTTGTGGTCATAATGCATTCTTCATCGCTATATGGGCAAAAGGTTGAGCATTATTTTGAGAATGAATGCGATTGCTTTATATATCCTGGTGGCAATGACAGCACTAAAAGCTTTACTCCTACCCATCTTGAAATTGATTCAGCCGAAAACGCAATAAGGGAGCGTGTTGCAACTAAAAATCCGCCCAACGGTATGCACGATTTAGTTGTGTTGGGGCTCGATAATTTTGAACGCCACTACCATGGCACCATTAACAAAAATGGGCATAAGGAGCTGCGCATACATGGTGTAAACAAATCGAACACCAACGAAGTGTGGGTAACTTATTACGACCTTACTGAGGGAAAGCTATATAACTTTACCATGTTTGGAGGATACTGATTCAATTACGAATTAAAAATTACAAATTAAGAATCAAGAGGACATGAATATTGTTAGAACTACTTCAGATGACAAAGATTTCAGGCAACTGATAGCTGAACTGGATAAGTATTTAGCCATAGTAGACGGGCCGGGTATGCACGAATATTACGACAAGCACAATAAAGTTGAGAAAAACAATACCGTTGTTGTTGCCTATATAGTTAATAAACCTGTGGGTTGCGGATGTTTTAAAGAATATGATAAGAATAGCGTTGAAATGAAACGCATGTATGTAAAGCAGGAAGTCCGTGGCAAAAAGATAGGCTTTGCTATTTTACGTGAACTTGAGGTATGGGCGGCAGAAATAGGATATACCAATTCTGTTTTAGAAACGGGGCTCAGGCAGGTAGAAGCCGTACACTTATATAAAAAGAGCGGTTATGCTGTAATTGATAATTATGGGCCTTATGTTGGAATAGAAAACAGCATTTGCTTTCTCAAAAAAATAAAATAAAAAAGTCCCGCAATAATGCAGGACTTTTACTTATAATCTCATTTATTTTAAAGTCCCGCTGTTGAATTGGCTGCCGCAGGCGAAAAATGGTTTACCTGGTTCTTTACCGGCTTAACCGTACGCAGGTATGTATATATGGCTCCAAGGTCTGCAGTATCCATGCCGGCATAATTATCCCATGGCATAATAGTATTTACCTGGCCGGGTTTTATAACCGGTGAATGGTAATTGCTATCGGCAAACATTTTAAATTTCATTTTAAACATTTCGCGCGTAAATTGGCCAATGCCTGTTTCATTATCGGGGGTAATATTGGCTGAACGTATCACACTGCCATCGGGCATTTTAAATTCAAACCCACCTGCGAATGGCTCGCCCACTTCCTTTCCTTTATCCTGCTTAGTATGGCACTCCCTGCAATCAGCTGCATTTATAACATATTGACCATAAGCAACTGCGTCCGTTTTAGCCGGCATAGATTTCGGAGTAGCTTCTGCAGGAATTGTATTTATTATAAAATTCATTGGGAAATCGGGCTTCGATTCAGGCACATCGTTTTTAACAGCAGGCAAGGTACGTATATATGCTATGATAGCTTTAATATCATTAGGGTCCATTTTACCATAATTCAAATAAGGCATAAGCGGAAATAAAGCCTTATCATCTTTAGTTACCCCGGTGGTAATGGTTCTGTATAAATCGCCATCGTTCCAGCTTGAAAGATTATAAGGAGTAATATTTTTCGAATAAAATGCACCGGGAAACCCAAATTTCTGGTCAAAACATTCCCCACCCTGTCCTATGGTACCGGGAACTAAAGGAGCACAGTATTTTGTCCAGTCACGCTCTGAATGACAATCAACACAAAGGCAAACATGGTTGGCAAGGTAAGCGCCGCGGGCAACCAGTTCTTTCGTAGGTTCTATTTTTATAGTTTGTGCATGCGCTATTTTAGGTAGGCCTGTTTTTAGGTAGGTAAGAAACCCTGCAATAGCAATAACAATAATAGCAAGAATGAAACCAACAATGCGTAGTACTTTCTTCATGATGGGTAATGTTTGATTATTTTATTAATGCAAAAATATAATTGATATTTAGATGTGCAAGGCAATCAAACCATTTCTTGATTCTAATCAACTTTCCATAGTTGAAACAACTCACGCTTAATAATTTGGAATTCAGGGTTCTATTTCCTATATTCGTTTTGGTTTAGTAATCCCCCTGAGTAATAATTCCCTAAAAAAGGCCTCTATTACAAATCATATTTTTTACGCATGAAAAAATATCTACCCGTAATTTTAGCTGCTACTGCCCTGTTATTTCAAAGCAACATGTTTGCCCAGGGCACTTGGAAAACGTTAACCAATGCTGCCCCCGATGCTAACGGAGGCGTTATGGTATTACTTACAGATGGTACAGTTATGGCCCTGACGGGAACAGGCCCCGGCGGTTATGGCAATACATGGGATCTACTTACACCCGACAGCCATGGCAGCTACCTTAACGGTACATGGACTACATTACCCGTTATGGAAGATACACGCCTATATTGTGCCACGCAGGTTTTGCCCGATGGAAATGTATATGTTGCCGGAGCAGAATACGGAACCGGTGCCGGAACAGGAGAAATATATAATACAGTAACACAAACCTGGACCTATATAAATGGAGTACCCAATGGCTGGCAAATGTATGACGGGAATTCGGAGGTGCTTTATGACGGAACTGTTATACAAGGGTGCCAGATATCGAATGTACAAGCCATTACAGGTGTAAGTGTTGATAATTTAATGTTTCATGAAGGCACTAACCTATATGACTCTACCGCCCCGTGCTTTGGCAGCCACGATGAAGCATCATGGGTAAAATTGCCCGATAGCAGTATATTAAATGTTGATATGCTAACCATGAATTCTGAAAGATATATTCCGAAGCTGAAGAAATGGGTTGTTGATGCAAACCTGCCCATAAATTTATACGACGCCACCTTATCAGAAGCCGGGCCCGGTTTCCTTTTGCCCAATGGCAAGGTCTTCTTCCTTGGCGATTCAGGCTATACCGCAATTTACACCCCTTCGGGCAATACAAGTATGGGAAGCTGGAAAAAAGGCCCTTTGATGCCAGTGGTATCAGG
>JABCZW010000079.1:880-7553 GCA_013289475.1 Bacteroidota bacterium | reverse complement strand
ACAATATCATAAACCGGATCTACAAGATGTACATTGTTTTTAAAATCCACATCTTTTGTATCGGCATAGTACGTGCCTTTTTCGCTGGTTAAAGTGGTTTTGCCATTAATAACTTTTCCACCGTTGAAATAATTGGCAATATTGGTTTTTAAATCGTAAATAAGGTTCTGAGTGTAGAGTGTGCCTTTATTTTGCAGCAATTTTACATCATTGTCCAAATAAGCCATGCGGTCTGCTGCTACATATCTTAAATGCTGAGCGTAGGTATTGATACTGTCGTTTTGATTGATATGTACATTGCCAAAAGCTTCCAGCACATTGGTATGATGATATATAACAGCACTATCACAATCGAATAGCGTAATACCTTCTTTTAAACGCACATTGCCGGCAATGGTTTCTATTATAAAACCGGAATCAACTGTTTTTTGCCGAAGGCTATTGCCTTTGAGAATTTGTATTACCCGTTCGGTATCGGAACTTTGAGGAGGAGGAATTGTTTGCTGTGCTAATAATGGTTTGCAAATAAGCAGCAGTATTAATAATAAAAAATTCCGGTAAATAAATAACAATTTCAATAGCGATAATTTATAAACGGCTGCAATTTCTTCTTTTATTTGTTAAGAAAAACACATTGGTATAATTGCCGGGAAGGCACTAAAATTGGCAATGGAGTTTTTGCTGTCTTTTACTGACTTCCGGGTTTATAAAAATCTATTTATGCAAATATGGAGCATTCAGTGTATCCGGTGTAGGAACAACCAATGGATCTTGTTTTGCACTTTTGCCAAATACCGAAATGCTTACATATCTTTTTGGATGTACTCGTATATCATCCAGCAATAGATTAATTTTATTGGAAGTAGCATTCAGGTTATTGTATAACGAAGCGTTATTAAGCAGTTTACCAATTGTACCATCTTCACTGTTTATTTTTCTTACGGCAAGTTTTAATTCATTTAAGGTACTGTCAACCGTTGTTAATGATTTTTGAAAATCAAGACGGGAGAAGTTTTCACTTGTTTTATCAAGATTGGCCATTGTTTCAGAAAGCTTATCATTGTTTTTTGCCAGTGTACCGGTGAAGGAACTTACATTGTCCATTGTTTTTGCAATAGAACCTGATTGTGCATTCAGCATGGTTTGTATAGAAGCAGCAGATTGCGCAAGCGAAGCCATTGTTTTATTAAGCCCTGCCATTGTGCCTCTGATATTTTCCTGAGTGGATTGATCCAATACTTTATTAAAGCCTCTTAATAAAGTATCCAAAGTACCCAATGTAATTCTTACCTGCGTTAATACAGGATCTACTTTTTGAAAGGCTTCATCAAACATGCCTGCCGATACCTGCGTAGTAAGCGTATCACCGGTTTTATAAAAGGTAGCAGAATTGCCTAATTTAATTTCCAACCCGGTAGTGCCAAGGATGGATGGGTTGATAACAGCTACGGAATTATCAGGGATGTCTACAGCCTGCGTAATATTTATGCCTACTACAATTCTGCGCATGTCTCTGCCGCCGTCGGTACTTACTACTGTACCTACCTGCTTTCCGTTAATCATTACAGGGTTACTATTGGCCAGCCCTTGTATATTACCAAATACAGCTGAATAATGCGCCGCTTTGCTGCTAAAAGAATTGCCTTTTAAAAAATTAAAACCCAGGATTAGGAGTACAATTGTTATACTTGTTAATGCCCCTACTTTTGTTTCATTCGATATCTTCATTGCCTGAATAGGATTGTTTTGGGCAAAAATAATGAATATAGCCCGTTGATGGTAAATACTTTAGGTTTCTTTTGCAGGGGGCTTTTTTGTGTAAGGAGCTTAAATAGAGAAAATGTTCAATATTCAATGCTCAATTCTCAATGTTCAAGTATAATACATTAAGAGGTTTTGGATTTGTTCTCCTTTTTCTTTTCTATTGTTTTAGGAAGTTTTTGCTTAAGCATTGAACGATTTTCACTCTACTATGGCTTAGACGTATCTGCCTGTACATTTGCTGTAGGCTTTGGATTTTCCATCATTTCTTTATAGCGTTTAATGGCTCTGGTAATGCAATAAGCCAGTTCCTGCTGCCCTTTGTCGCTGTTTAAATAACGTTCATCATCATGATTGGTAATAAAGCCTGTCTCAATTAATATAGCAGGCATATTGGTAGCCTGCAATACCCAAATTCCTTTTTGGCGTTGGTTGGTTCCAAGTGCTGGACGATCGGTTGTTGCAATTTCATCATTTACAAGGCTTGCAAGTTTAATGCTTCTATCCTGAAAACGTTTGGCATATATCAGTGCAAGTGTTCTATTGGCAGGGTCACTAAAATCAATGCTATTGTAACTGCTGTCTGAGCCTTCTCCTATGTCAAAATCCTCATTATTCATGATGGCTTTTAACTTATCATTGGTTTTATGAGCAGCGAATATCCATACGCTGGTACCTTGTTGAGGGCATCCGATTTTATAGTATTCATAAGTAGGCACCGTTACATTCTTCGACTTAATCATTTTCTTTCTTCTTTTTCCTTTGCCCACATAATAAACGGAGTGTACAATTTCAATATGGCTGCCAATCTGCCTTCTTCCTTGCTTAAGCCCTACAGCATCCGCATGTATGCAGATAAATAAATCGCCTTTGTTTGCATTGGCAATATTTGCCTTTTCAGGGGGAGATTGGTAGATATCTGTAGTACGGGTTGGTACTACTTTTACATCGGGCAGCGCCTGTCTTAAATCATCTACCAGTTTATTGCTGATATCAAGTGTAATATCTTTTTCCCAGGAATTGAGACCGCCTTCGTAAGCACCATGTGCGCCGCCATCTTTACCACCATGACCGGCATCTACGATTATTGTTCTTATTTTTTTAGGCCCTTGTTGTGAAAAACTATAAAATGGCGTAAAGGCTACGGCTAGTAAGGCTGTAACAATAATTTTGGTTTTAAACATCTACTACTGGTTTAACTGGGTGGTTAGTAATTATCAGTTCATTCACAATAAGTTGGAGCGAATATGTTTATTTTTGCCGCCAACTGTTATGGACAACGTGTACAAAGGTAAGGCAAAATATATATTAGCATCAGTTGTGATACTGTTGTTAATGACAGTTTCGTTTGCAGGTACCGGCAATCGTTCCAATCCTTCTGTAAATTATCCTGTAAGCGACAGCATACCCTTACCATCTGGTGATTCGACTATAAAACCGGATACTGTTATTCAAAAGCTGGATACTACAAAAAAGAAAAACATAAAGCCTGCTTTTACTGTAGATGAATACGGCGATACAACTTTTGCAGTACAAAAGAAAATACCTGATTCGCTTACGCAGGTAAAGGCAGATACATTCCATATAAAAAAATCGAAGGATTCGTTGGCGGCACCTGTAGTATATCATGCAGATGATTCTGCAGTAATTGATATGCCCACAAAGAAGATGATTTTGTATGGGAAAAAGTCTACTACCAAATATCAGGACAACGAACTGACGGCACCGGGAATAGAATTTGATCAGGAGCATAATATAGTTACGGCTTCGTTAAAAAAAGATACGTTGGGCAATGTAATAGCTTACCCCGTTTTCAATCAGGGATCGATGAAAACGGTAAGCGATACAATAGAATTTAATATGAAAAGCGGTAAGGGAATTACCAAAGGTTCTTATACGCAGCAAGGCGAAATATTTATTTACGGAGAAAAGATAAAGAAAGTAAGTCCGGATGTTTTTTATGCCTATAAAGGCCGCTTTACAACCTGTAACCTGGATACACCCCATTTTGCTTTTGTAAGTAAAAAGATCAAATTCATTAATAAAAAATTTGCTATCACAGGCCCTGTACATCTTGAGTTTGAAGGCGTACCGGTACCCATTTATCTTCCTTTCGGGATTTTTCCATTATTGCAAGGGAAACATTCGGGTATTTTGCCACCTACTTTTACGCAGGATCAGCAGTACGGACTAGCATTGGCTGGCCTTGGGTATTATAAAGTAATTAGTGATAACTGGGATGCGCAGGCACGTGGTACCATTTATTCCTACGGAAGCTATACCATTAATACAGCATCCACCTATTATAAACGATATCACTACAGGGGCAATTTTACATTTGGGTATCAACATATGAAACTCAATTTTGAAGGAGATGCGGATTATCAATTAACCAAAACATTTAACCTTACCTGGAATCATAGTATGGATAGTAAAGCCAGGCCGGGAGTTAGTTTTTCTGCCAATGTAAATATCGGTAGTGTTACCAATAGCTATAATCAATATGTGGTAGGTAATCCGGTGCAGAATTATAATAACCAATTGTCTTCTTCTATTCAATATGCAAAAGTCTGGAAGGATAAGCCATTTAATATTTCTATCTCGGCAAGTCATAGCCAGAATGCAGTGGATAAATCTTTCAACCTTACGTTGCCCAATGTTTCATTCAATGTAAATACATTATACCCTTTCCGCCCGAAAGAAGCTACAGGAATAAGCAAGTGGTATGAGAACATTGGTATTGCATTGAATTCGTCGGCAAGCAGCAGTACCCATTTTGTAGCAGATACCAATACCTTAAAAACAATCAGCGTAAGCGAACAGATTACCAGAAACTATGTATGGGGTGCTACGCATAGTGTGCCTATATCTTTATCGTTGCCACCGTTAGGGCCATTGCAGGTAACGCCAAGTGTTAGCTATCAGGAAAAATGGTATCAGAAAAAAATAATACAACGATGGAATGCTGCGGATACCACTATCGATACCACGTACCAAACAGGATTTTATTCTGCACGGAGTATGTCGTTTGGCGTTGGCGTATCAACAAGGATTTTTGGGATGTATATGTTTAAGAAGACTTCCAAAGTGCAGGCTATACGCCATGAATTACGGCCTTCGCTTAGCTTTAGCTATACACCTAATATGAATAGTCAGTACTATTACAATTTACGGTATGATACTGCACAATATGCTATAAGAAGAGTTTCGGTATTTGACGGTATAAACGGAGGAGCATTTAGCGAACAGAAGTTTATGGGACTAAATTTCAGTATAGACAATCATATCGAAATGAAAGTGCGTGATTCGAAAGATAGTGCAAACGGTACAAAAAAAGTTACGCTGCTTGATAACTTGAGTATATCCGGTAGTTATAACTTTTTATTGGATTCATTTAAATTAAGCACACTGGGCTTATCAACCGGAACAAGTCTTTTTAATAATAAACTAAGACTTACTGCAGGCGGGTCATTAGACCCTTATCAGTTAGACTCCACAGGTAGAAGAATAGACAGGCTTGTGTGGAAAGATAAATTGATTACGTTGGGGCGTTTAACCAATGCCAGCATTTCTTTATCTACACAATTTCAGGGTGGTGACCCAAAGAAAAAGAATACCAATGGGATAGGGCGTAATTTTAATAATGTTCCATATGACCCCGCCAGCGGTATGTCGCCCGATGAATATGCAGCAGAAACAGCTGATATAACGAACAATCCAGGATTGTATGCTGATTTTACGATTCCATGGTCTATAAATCTTGCATACTCCTTTAATTATTCCCGTTCACAAACCTTGCAGAGTTATGTGAAAAATGTTATCGGTCAAATAATTATTATTCCTACTTCTGCTATTAAAACCGTTACGCAATCCGTAACCTTTAGCGGTTCATTAGGGCTCAGTTCCAAATGGCAAATGACTTTAAGCAGTTCATATAATATAACATTGGCACAATTAGGCTATTGGCAATTGTCGATGTCAAGAGATTTGCATTGCTGGCAAATGTCTATAGCAATCAGTAATTCGGGGTATTCCCGATCGTTCTCTATTATCATTAGTCCAAAATCGGGATTATTGCGTGATTTGAAATTGAATCGTGCAAGATCCTTTGTAAATTATTAAATTTCTTGCATGTTCCGCCCCGGAGGTAAGAACCCGTAGTTATAGAGAATGTTTCTTACAGAAGAATGTAAAAGCAGCATGTTTTTACTGCTCATACAACCATTTATCCTCAAATTCTATCCTGTATTGATATACTACATCTATAAATCAGGATAAAATGAAACTAATCAAAATTTTACCGGTATTATTAAGCATGATTTGGTTAAGTAGTTGTGGCCCCAGGGATGAAGATATTAAAACTGCGGTTACAGAAAAATTAGCTACTATTCCCGGTACTGCCGTAAATGTAAAAGATGGTATTGTTACTGTGAGCGGAGAAGTTAGAGATATGGCCGAAAAAGCAGCAATTGATGCAGCACTTGAAGGCATAAAAGGGGTTAAGTCGATTATAAACAATATTACAATTGCAGCTCCTGCTATTTCAGTGCCGGCTATACATCAATAGCTGCTGATAAACTGTGTAAGTATTTTTAAAACATTCAGTACAGATTTGTTAAGTATCCTAGCCGGAAGCTACATTTTTTTCGGTTGTAAATGCATAATCAATATCATATTCTGTATAGCTGCTTAATTTTTCAAAATCCAATGTAGTCTTGTTGCTCTGCGGATTACGATGATACATCATTTGAAATTTAGCCCCAACTATAAGTTCGTTAAAAGTGTAAGAACTTCGGGATACAACGGTATTGCTGAACATATCGTCAAATGCCTTTAAGTAAATAATGATTTCGCCTTTGGCATTTATAAAATCTTCTTTTGAAAACGTATAAAAAGGGCTGCTTTCGTTTAT
>JABCZW010000079.1:0-870 GCA_013289475.1 Bacteroidota bacterium | reverse complement strand
TCCAGCTAAGTGTTAGTGCATTTACTTTATCATATTCCAACTCCAGTGGAAAAAAACGACTTGTTGTTTTGCCATTTTCTTCTACAAACAGTCCGGCAGTTAATTTAGCTTCTGCATCTACCAGAGTGGTGTTTTTATAAGGTGCAACCCTCAGCATTAATGCAATGCCTTCTTTAAACGGAGCAATAATGGCATTGTTGCTAAAACGTAAATAAGCTTTAGGTTTAGAGAAGCGACCATAAAACAAACCGGTTGCCAATGCAAAACTTAATAATCCTGTCAATGCTTCCATGGATGAAATTGCACTGGCTGCAAAACCAACAGGGCTGATTCTTCCATAGCCAACTGTGGTAAAGGTTTGTGCGCTGAAAAAATAAGCTTCTCCAAATTTTTCAAGCGAAGATTCGGGCATCATACCAACTAAATGTTCAATCCCGATGCTCAGGTAAATTAAAGCAAAAATAAAGTTAATAAGAATATAGAAAGAAACGATTGTAAAGAAAAATTTCCACCGTGGCAATTGCAACATGGTATGGTACCAACTGATACCTTCTAAAAAACCAATACCTTTTTTTTCGATATTTGGTTGACCGTCTTTGTTTACCAAACGGCCACCATAGTCGGAAGCATTTACACCAAAACCACTATTGATTTCGGTCCTTGCTTTTGAATTTATCTTACGTAATAAAGCCATCTGAAATAAATATTAATGTAAAGTGGAACATAGGGTTTTATATATGTTCCGGATATAAATTTATGCAACTTTGTCGATAGCAACCTTCACTAAGACAGTATAAGTTCTCTTTTCTTAAAAACTGTTAGCCTTTTAATTGCAGGATATGCCTCCGTTTTATATAATAACCAAGCAAT
>JABCZW010000078.1 GCA_013289475.1 Bacteroidota bacterium | reverse complement strand
CGGTCTCTGTTCCCTTTTCATCGTAGGTCTTCTCAAGCCCAAGCGTACCATGTGTATAGGTGGCTTCACTTTTTACCTTTCCGCTTTCGTAATATTCTTTCTTAATTCCGTTTTCTTTTCCTCCTTTATAAATTATCTCACTCATTAGTTTCCCGCTCTCGTAATATTCTTTGGCAGGGCCATCTTTAAAAAAGGCAGTATTGTATGATGTTTCGCTTTTCAGTTTCCCGCTTGGGTATGTTTCCTTCTTTATTCCATGCTCGCTGCTCTTACTAAAATCATATTCGCCTTGCAGCTTGCCGTTAGCGTAATACATCTTCACTATACCGGTGGGTTTGCCGGCCTTGTAAGTGGTAATGCTGTAAAAGTCATTAGTAGTATCGACAGGCAGGTTATCTATGGTATAGTAGTGTTCTTCCCAAACACCATCTTTTTTACCATCGACCATTTTATTGGGTGCATTGGTTTTGTTAGGCTTGGCTTTAGGTGTATTATGCGTGGTATCTATTGAACTGCCAATTTGTTCAATATGTTTTGGGGCTTGTAGGATTTCCGGTTCCGACATGTTAAAGGTTTCTTGCCCAATAGCATTAAAACATAACGATACGAACAGAATGGGTATGTATTTCATAAAACAAATATTTGAACGCAAGTTAAACATTTTATAAAAATAGACCTCACCCTGCCCTCTCCTTGTCAGAGGAGAGGGTAAACAAATTTTAAAATGCCATTTCTTTAATTGCACCATGTTTCTATTTCAAGAACAAAGAGAATATTTGCGTTATGAGTATTGCATCTGCATACCCTCTCCTTTTTTACAAGGAGAGGGCAGGGTGAGGTCGTGTCGTTTTCTGTCGTAAAATGTCGTAAAAACGGCGTCATTTTTGCCTTCCTCTTAATAAACACAGGGCTTTTGAAGGTTTTTGCCCTGTTTTTAATTCAGGGCGCTTTTGCTAAGAGCGCCCTTTTCTATTTACTCACAATCCTTAAATCTATATGGAGTTCGTGAATGTTTTACAATGTCAATGAACAAGTAATGCGAAGATACACCATATATTTATTATATGTAATAAATTAACACAATACTTATTAACCACTCGAAAAATAAGTGGTATGGGGTAGGGTACAAATGAAGATGAGATTATAAAATCTTTAACCTTTGAATTATTTAAGGTTAGCTACATAAGGAATGTGAAAAATACAAGATTTAATGCGTTATTATGGTTACTTGGGGGGGCTACTGTTTTCTTTTTTATTTCATACATTATTTTTAGCATTGAAACGGAGCATGCAGTTCATATTGCCGAATTTATTCGTCAGTACCATCTTTCAAAATATTACTAATATTTCTAATCCCAAGTATAAAACCTCTACCCATTTCATTTCTAAGCAATTAGTCTTTGCTTTTCAATAATCTTGCATTAATTTCTTTTTATTTTCACCATTTTATTTAGCTTTGAGTCTTTAGTGCTCAATAAACCTAATTATTAAATAGCCTGTGAATTTTAAAAGAATATTACCCCTGGTTTTTGCTGTAACAAGTTTCAGCCAAATAAGCTTTGGCCAATCGCAAATAGAAGTGAAAAGCATTGATGAGTGGAACCGCGTAAAAGGCGATACCACCTTTGTTATAATGGATAGCGTAGGGGAGGCCAGCAACGATGTTTACAAAAAAATATTTACCGACTACTGGAAAATATCGAAGATACAGTTCATTGGTACCGATGAGTTTCAGCATTATCTCAGCCCCGGCTCGGCATATTTGTCGCTGGTATACCCGATAACCGATACCAAGCTCGATTTGAGTTCTTCTAAATACGACCCCGACCTGCCCGATGCAGCTAACCAGTTGGCTATGTCGGCAGAGGAATCGTTAAACCTGATGACCTTAAAGCTATGGACATGCAGCGATAAGTATTTTAAAAAATCCGATAAATTCCTGCTCAGCTATGTAAAGGAAATTGCTGCCATAAAAATGTATGCCGACGTAGCCGGTGTTAGTATGGCTGTAAAGCAAAACAAAAACAATGTATCGAAAGATGCTGCTAAAACATATATGCATACTATACAAGATCCGGGAGGGTCTATATCGGGCCCGTATAGCGAGGGTGCAGGAGCCTATATTTTCAACTGGGGGCCGGGTATTGTAAAGAACTATGTTCAGTTGCTTAATCATTTACTCACCAACGGAACAACCGGTGGCCTTATCATAAACAACGACAGCGCCAAAGCAGCCAAGAACGATACTTTGTTTGTCCCTGATTACTTAAAATACGACCCTGCTTCAACTTCTAAATACAAGGAGCGCAAGATAGACGACTACTTCAAAGGCTATGAGGGTAATTACACCGTTTTATCTAACGATGACCTGAACGATAAAATAATGCATGCTAAAAAGAACATGTATTACCTGCAGTATATCCGCAATACCGTGCCTACCGTTTATGTTGTCAACGGCTTCACCGGGCAGATTGTCTATATGAAAAAGCTTACCCCCGATGCCGAGCTTGCCGCCGACGATATTACCAAGGTATATAAGGCGATAAGTAAAAAATGACCTCACCCTACCCTCTCCTTGAAGAAAGGAGAGGGTAAAGAACACCGTCACTGCGAGTTCCCGTCATCGGGACGTGGCAGTCTCAGTATTTGTTTTAAAACTGAGATTGCTTCGTTCCTCGCAATGACGAACCAATATGTATTAATGTCGCGCTTCTCCCTCGAGGGAGAAGTAGGGAAGAGGGTATGTTTTAGTATATTTGTAGATACAAAGCCCTATACCATTGAGTAAACCACGAACACTCTTATTCTTATTGCTACTACTGGCTGCAAATTGCTTTGCCCAAAAAAACCTGCCTACCATAATAAGCGGCAAGGTAACCAATAGTATAGGCGATAAGCTAACCAGGCTGGCAGTTGTAATAAACAGCCGCAGCGGAAAATCGATAGTGACCAATAAAAAAGGCGAGTTTTCGATAAGTGTCTTGCAGCACGATACCATATTGTTCCTGGCTTCGGGCTATACCGAAAAAGCTGTTTGTATGAATAATGAAGAGTATAAGGTACTTTATAAAATTACTGTGAAGCTCGATACTATGCTGGTTTTTACAGATACTGTGAAGCCTGCAGGTAAAAACAATAAAGACACTGCTAAATACGACTACTATACCTATGTAGTAAATGACTTGTATACCTGTTTTAGCCGCATGGACACCTTGAATCAAATACCAAGGCAGTTTAAAGCGGTAGATGAAAAGAAGGATGCACTGAAAAAAATACTGGGAACCTATGTCAGCGCTGATATTTCGGGTATGTATTATGGGGAGTTCTTTGATTTTATGGGTTACCTGCTGGCACACGAAGGCAGGGGCCTTTGGACGGACAGTAACAAAAAATTGATTTTAGATACAAAAGATATTTACCTTACTTATCATCCGTTTTCTATTAGTGTTACCGAGCCCTCACCCGAACAGTCATTTAATATGCCTGCAACTAATACTCCGGAGCCGGATCATATAAAAGGAGGGCATGGGGCAGGGGCGGGCGTTATTTTCCTTTACGAGCTTATTAAAGGTTTGAGCAGTGGCACTAATTGATAAAGTAATATGTCTTACAAACTATTTACTAATTTGCACGTATAAAATCCTAAACCACTGCATGAAAAAATATTTACTCCTTATAATATCAATAGCTTGTTTAGGGATAAATGCTAATGCGCAAGGCAGAATAAGTGTCTCTACAATGGGGTGTGGTGGGCGTATCGCATTTGGTTCAAGTTATTCGCACGGTTGTGTCCCCAGTTGTATAACGTTTACTGATTCCTCAATTAATCTTATCGGGCTTAATAATGGCTGGCTTTGGGAGTTTGGTGATGGGACTACAAGTAATGTTGAGAACCCACCCAAACATTGCTTTACAAAAGCCGGTTCCTATATTGTTACATTAGTAGTTTATAATACTACCGGATGTGTTGATTCTGTTAAGGATACTTTTAATTTATATGTTCCACCTATAGGGTTTGCCATTAGCCCGAACCCCGATACTAATAACGTTCCTGTAACTTTTTCTGATACCGCTAAAGATACAAATGTGGTTTATTGGAGCTGGAACTTTGGTGATGGAGTGAAAGGAATTACAGGGAAGAATCCTACTCATCAATATGCTGCTGATGGTAAGTATGATGTTTGCTTGCTTGTAAATGATTTAAATGGTTGTAAAAACACTATATGTGACTCAGTAGTTATAGGCCCGGTTCTTACAGGAATAAAGAATGTAAGTGCTACAGTCAATGATATTAGCCTATATCCTAATCCGGTCACCGGGAGGTTAACTCTCTCTTTCAATAAGCCAACTAAACCTGAAATAGAAATTTATGATATTACCGGAAAGGTTTTGCTTTCAGAGAAGACTGATGATTTTAGCAGCATTGTTCCTATTGATATTACCAGCCTTACAGCCGGAATGTACTTTGTGAAAATAACCACAGAAAAAAGCGAAAGAGTGCTGAAGTTTGTGAAAGAATAGATAGTAGGCTAAGCCCTAATCCCTGGTCACTAACTACTAGTTATTATGCCTCGGGTTAGTAAACGTAGCCGGTAACTGGCCGAATATTTCGGGCGCCATAGCTGCTACACTTGCTGAGTCTATCATTTCGGCGCGGCTGCCTGCAAAAACAGGTGGAGCAGTAAGTACATATTTAGGCATGCTATCCTTGCTCTCAGGTGAGGTAAGGTTTACATGTTCCAGAAAAAAACGGTAATGCACCGGCCCGCCCATGGTGCCTTTGTTAACGGTATTCAGGTAAAATACTTTGTTAGATACATGCACCGAGCCCTTATCGTCGGTAAACTGGGGTACCGGCTGGCCATTTATTACAAAAGTTTGTATATACACATCAACCACACCAACTTTGGCAGGTGGCATTTCGGCAAATGATAGCATAAGCCATGTGGCTGATATAGCCAGCAACACAAGGACTCTTTTAAGTCTGATGTTCATTTGCAATTATAATAGGTGTAGAAAATTCCCTATGGGAGATGAGTTTGTATTTGTAAATATACGAAAAAAGGCGACATAGCCGCCCTTTTACTCTATGCATGCATATATTCGGCATAATTACCAAAGGTAATTTAATTACTTTTGCACTCCTATTTTTCAAACCGTTATGACCCAGGTAAAATTCCCCGATGGGAAAGTAAGAGAATACCCCGATGGCACCACCGCGTTAGATGTTGCCAAAAGCATTAGTAATTCACTGGCTGCTAAAGTACTTGCAGCACGTGTAAACGGAGAGGTGTGGGATGCTACACGCCCTTTAACAGGTAATGTGGATCTTAACCTGCTTACATGGGATGATAAAGATGGTAAATCAACCTTTTGGCACTCTTCCGCTCACTTAATGGCAGAAGCGCTCGAAGGATTCTTCCCAGGAATGAAATTTGGTATTGGCCCTCCTATAGAAAATGGTTTTTACTATGATGTTGACCCGGGAGACAGGGTTGTATCATCGGAAGATTTTAAAAAGATAGAGGATAAGATACTGGAATTAGCAAAGAAGAAAGAAGTATATGTGCGGTCTGAAGTTTCGAAGAAGGACGCCTTAGAATATTTTACGAAGAAAGACGATTTCTACAAGCTTGACCTGATAAAAGATCTTGCCGACGGAACTATAACTTTTTACCAGCAAGGTAATTTTACGGACTTGTGCCGTGGCCCGCATTTGCCTAATACCGGGTTTATTAAAGCTGTAAAGCTTATGAATGTTGCAGGCGCATACTGGCGCGGTAACGAGAATATGAAGCAGCTTACCCGTATTTATGCTATTACCTTCCCCGACCAAAAGCAATTAACCGACTACCTTACTTTATTAGAAGAAGCTAAAAAGCGCGACCACCGTAAGCTTGGTAAAGAACTAGAATTGTTTACATTCTCTGAAAAAGTGGGACTAGGGTTACCATTATGGTTACCTAAAGGCACTTTGCTACGCGAACGTTTAGAAAACTTTATGCGTAAAAATCAGCGTGAGGCTGGTTATTTGCAAGTAGTAACACCACATATCGGGCATAAGAACTTATACATTACTTCGGGCCACTACGAAAAGTATGGCAAAGATTCGTTTCAACCTATACGTACACCGCAAGAGGGAGAGGAATTCTTTTTAAAGCCTATGAACTGCCCGCACCACTGCGAAATATATAAGAGCAGTCCCCGCAGTTATCGCGACTTGCCTTTGCGTTTGGCTGAGTTTGGTACCGTTTACCGCTACGAACAAAGTGGAGAGTTGCACGGGCTTACCCGTGTTCGTGGCTTTACACAAGACGATTCACATATTTTTTGCCAGCCCGACCAGGTTAAGGAAGAATTTTGCAAGGTTATTGACCTTGTTATGAAAGTATTGAAGACATTAGATTTTAAAGAATACACCGCGCAAATATCATTACGCGATAAAGACGACCGCAGTAAATATATTGGCAGCGAAGAAAACTGGGAAAAGGCAGAAACTGCAATTATTGAGGCTGCAGCCGAAAAAGGATTAAAAACCGTAACTGAATATGGTGAGGCTGCCTTTTATGGCCCTAAGCTCGACTTTATGGTTAAAGATGCTTTGGGTCGTACTTGGCAATTGGGTACTGTACAGGTAGATTATAACCTGCCGGAGCGTTTCGAGTTAGAGTACGTAGGTGCTGATAACCAAAAACATACACCGGTAATGATTCATCGTGCTCCATTCGGTTCTTTAGAGAGATTTATTGGTGTTTTGCTTGAACATTGCGCCGGAAACTTGCCTTTATGGTTAGCGCCCGACCAGGTTGCAATTTTACCAATTAGCGATAAACATGTAGAATATGCGAAAAATGTTTTGAATTTGCTGAAAAAATGCGAAATTCGCGCCCTCGTTGATGAAAGGACAGAGAAAATTGGCAAGAAAATAAGAGACGCGGAACTGCAAAAAATCCCCTATATGTTAGTGATAGGTGATAAAGAATTAGAAGAAAACAAAGTGGCTGTAAGACGCCATGGCGAAGGAGATAAAGGACAGGAAGATGCCCAGAGTTTTGTGTCAAGGATCAGCGAAGAAATAAATAGTGTATTAGTATAAACCAATAAAAAGGGAGGACCATATAGCAACACCGTACAGAGGCAACAGTGGCAATTTTAACAGAGGGTATCAGCGTAGAAACGAACCTCTGCATAATATAAATGAGCGTATAAGGGCCAAAACCGTAAGGGTAGTTGGTGAAGGTATTGAGCAGGGAGTTTTCCCGATTGAGCAAGCCTTACAGATAGCTCGCCAGGCTGAGTTGGACCTAGTAGAAATATCGGCAACAACCGATCCTCCTATTTGCAGAGTAATTGATTATAAGAAATTTTTATACGAACAAAAGCGGAAACAAAAAGAGATAAAGCAAAAAACGGCAAGGGTAGTAGTAAAAGAAATACGTTTCGGACCCCATACTGAGGATCATGATTTTAACTTTAAGAAAAATCATGCTTACCAGTTTTTAAAAGATGGTTCAAAAGTAAGGGCCTATGTGTTCTTCAGGGGTAGAACGATATTGTTTAAAGAAATGGGTGAAA
>JABCZW010000077.1 GCA_013289475.1 Bacteroidota bacterium | reverse complement strand
AATTACTCCTACTTTATCAAACAATATTCCGTTGATTAAAGCTCCCACCGCAAATAAAATTAAACCCGAGGCAAATATTTTTATGCGATGTTCCGGTTTTGAAATACGGCCGAGTATATACATGGTAATTGCTGCAATGATGGCCCCTATTGATTGTGCCGTTCCTAATGCACCTTCTTTACCAATTAAGCGCATGATCAGCATTGCCGGCGCTGTTACCAAAAAGCCCTGGGACAATCCTTTTAACAAAGCCAGAAATAATAATTTATACCATAAGGGATCAAACTTAAAATAGATATAACGCTGCCTTGGGGGGTTCGTAAACGTTCCTTTAAAACATACTACCGATGCCAGCATTGTTATTATGAATACAATTATCGTAATGATTATATAAGCACGATGAACACCGGTTTTAGCTCCCTGTGTTTCGATAAACCAGCCAATTGTAACAGGCACTATTACAGCGATAATCGTATAAAAAAATGTTTCCAACCCATAATAATAATTACGGTTGAAATCATTGGTAATGGCCAATGCCAGATAATCCCTGTTGGCCCAATAAAACCCAAACGACATCCCCATTAACATACCGGCAAAACCAATACCTGTCAGATCCAGGGTTTTTAACGACATCATAATAATCATGGATACGCCGCTTAACAACATGCCGGTAGCATATAATTTTTTTATACTGAAATGATTGAGCAGATAACCATTTAAAAGAAACGTAAGCGGAATACCTGTATAAATCGTAAGTTGATAAATAACCACTTTTGCAGGATCATTGGAACTGCGCATTACATAAGCTGCCACAAAGATTTCTATCACAGGCAATACCAGCGCATACACCAGATTTGTAAGAATCAGTATCTGAAAATTGTGTGGCTGACTTTTGAAAAAACCTACTTCCTTTTTTAATTTATTAAGCATCGGTTTTATTTTAATAGTGACAGGATTTCCTGAATTGAAAACTGTGCCCCGCAAACAAATTCATCTGCAGCACCATAATAGATGATAAGCTTATCTCCTTTTACTATATGCCCATTGGTAAATACAACATGTCCGAAAAAACCGCTTAATTCATATGTTGCGGTTGGTACCATTATGGCTTCTTCTGTTCTGCCGATTACTTTTGTCGGATCATTAATATCTAAAAGAAAAGCGCCCAAACAGTATTGGTGTTGTCCGTTTGCACCATGATAAATCTCCAGCCAACCTTTAGCTGTTTTTATAGGTGCCGCTCCTGCACCTACCCGGGCGCTATCCCAAAGTCCCTTCCGGGTTTTTATAATACATTGATGATTGCCCCAATGGATACCATCGGGCGATTCGGCAATCCATATATAATTACCGCCAATATCCACACTGCTGGGGCGATGCAGCGCATAATATTTTCCGTTGATTTTTTCTTCAAATATGGCGCAGTCTTTATTGTGCGCAGGAAATATCATTCCGTGTTTTTCAAAATTTTTCCAATCAGTAGTTGTCCGTAACCCCACACCAACTCCATTATCGGATACAGCTGTGAAGGTTAAATAATATGTATCATCCAACAATGAAACTCTGCAGTCTTCTATACCAAATGCCTGCTGTTCACCTTCACCTACCAATAAAGGATAACCTTCGGGTTCATAAAAATGAATGCCGTCATCACTACATACTAATCTTAAATGAGACAAGGTTGTTAGGTAATCTGTTCCTTTATAATTGATAACTCTTGCATCAGAAGCATCGAGTTCAGGATCGTTGGTTGGTATTTCTATAATTCGTGTACCCGTTGCTGTTAGTATAGGAAACGAGATGATTCCTTCTTTTTGTTCAGGCCTTTCTGCCACCCTTACCAATAACCATGTTTTATTATTAAACGTAAATACACCGGGATTTAAAAGACAGGCTATTTGCAATCCCTGAGTACTTGCTTTTAAATCTTTGGGTGATAATAATGGGTTTTGTGCAAATCGTTTGGCGATATCCATGATGTTGGATTTTTGATGTATGATTTGAGAATTCGCATTCCCGGAATTACGGATGATTTGGAATCAGAGAATGCTTCGCTCTTTATTTAGTGCAGAAGCTATGAATCTCCGTTATTATTTATAATTATTAAAAAGACTGACCCAATATTAAAACCAAAAACCTGGGCCAGCCTTTTTAATTTTCAACAAATTATGGCGTACTTTCATCTGTGTAAATAGACAATATTTCAGCGTCTGTTAATACTGTATTATATAAACGGATATCATCCAGTGAACCTACAAAAAAATCGGCTCCATAAAAATAATTAGGATCGTTTGCGTCTGTTAAATTATACCCTGATTTTGGCAATTCATTTCCAATAGCAAGGTTTACCGGAGATGCAAGTGTAATGGGCGTTCCGCTAACACTTGCCGTTTTTACAAGTGCCCCATTGATATAAAATTTCATAGTACCGTTTGTGTAAGATACTGCAGCATGCGTCCATACATTTACGGGTATTGCTCCCGGGTTGTCATCCTGATCGTGATAATTGCCATCTGAGGTATGAATTGTAAGGAATAAGAAATCATTGCCTTGCAACTGAAATTTAAAACCATTCCACCTGTCTAAAGAAACCATATAATTATTCGGATTGGTAGTAGGATGATTGACCCAAAGACTAATAGTGAAATTTTGAGGATTTAACGCACCGCTATAAGGCACTTCTACAGTAGCTCCATTATTGAAACTATAAGCCATATTATGCCTTCCAAAACGATCATCCACCAGTTGAGGTAAAGTACCTCCGTCAACAGCAGTTGTTGCACTTGAACCTATATAACCGGAACTAAGCATACCATCATGTCCGTTCCCGGAAGAATCTACTGCATTGCCATTAAATTTCCAGAAAGCTACCAGATTGGCTACCGAAACTTCCTGCAACAATTGCGTATTATATGTTTTACCAGCCAACAGCAGATTATTCAAGGCATTGTTCACCTCCTGTTGTGTATACATATTTTGTGTAGAATCCACCTGCAATGCCAATGAAATGGCCGTGCTCAAGGGCGTTTTTGCACCAATTGCATATTGCCCGGGTTTAGTGCCCTCTGCTGTACTATTCATAACAGCAGTTAATGAATCGATTGTTTTTTCAAGCGATGATTTATCTGCGTTGTAGGAAACAGTGGCCTGATGTTTTTTACAAGATGCACTTATGGCTACTGATACAACAAGCACAGCACTATAAAATATAATTTTAGCTTTTCGCATTGTTTTAAATTTAGAGGTTCTTTAAATTATTTATTCCAATTAGGATTTGCATCTCTTTCGCTTTGCGGGATAGGGAACCATTTATTATTCGCATAACTGAATCCCGGAGCTCCTGGTGTAAGTGCTGCTGTTGCATAAGCACTTCCATACCGGATCACATCAAAAAACCGGTGAAATTCCAGCGCCAGTTCAGATCTTCTTTCCCGCTGAATGATTGCACGCAACTGTGTTTGATCTGTTGTAGAAATATCAGCCAACAAACCGGCAGGTACTGTACCATAGCCAGGCAAGCTTGTATCATTCAAATACGATTCTCTTGCTCTTTTACGTACTTTATTCAAGGGTATAAGTGCTGCAGCACTTTGATTACTTTCATTCAACGCTTCTGCTTCTACCAATAAAATATCGCCTAAACGAAGTGCTTCATAATTTACTGTACCCACATTTTTTATAGAAGAAGGAACTTCCGACAATGGCTGTACCATTTTCTTTGTGATGTAACCTGTAGTACTCCAGGTAGTATCATAAGGCAAATCAAAATAAGAATGACCTGCTCTGGCTACTGTATAATCAAGCCTTGGATCAACCTGGCCTCCGGTTGCGGTTTCATAATTATCAATCAGGCTTTGCGTAGGATAGAAAAAACCATAGCCATTAATAGTACGGGGAGCAAACCATGCATTCAGTTCATTGCCCAAACCTTGCGTACCGGCTATTTGATTTACACTCAATATTTCTTCCGTATTCATTTTAGTAGAAGCACTGAAATTATCATAGTACCTGGCTGTTAAGCTATAGCCGAATGTTTCTACCTGTTGTGCGGCTGTAACAGCTAACTGATAGTTGTTGGCAAGAGAAGTATGGAACAAATAACATTTGGCAAGTAAAGCATAAGCCGCACCTTGTGTGACGATACCAAAATTGGTAGCCGATACAGCCGATGGCAAAGGCAGGTCAGGGATAGCTGCCAAACAATCTCTTTCGATTTGAGCATACACAGAATCCTGAAGTGAAGGAGCTATTTGTGCTGCAGCACCTGCATCTACATGCAGATGTAATGGAATATTGCCATAACAATTAGTGAGGATAAAATAATAATAGGCACGTAAAAATTTTGCCTGTGCAATATCTGCTTTTTGCGCAGCGGCAGATACAAGTGTATTACCGGCTAAGCCATCCAATACCACATTTGCCTGAAATACGCCATTATAATATTGTTTCCAAACTGCCTCTACAGCAGAATTGGTTGGAAGAATATTGAAGTTATTAATCGCATCAAAATCTGCCTGATCTCCGGGATTACCTCCTTTGATGGCATCATCCGACGCTACATCACCTAATACCCATATTGCATTATTGGCTCCGGAAGAAAAAGACAGAGACGAATAAGCTGCATTTACTGCCAGTTGTGCATTTACATCGGACGTAAAGAAATTTTCCGGCGTATAACTGCCATTTATTTCCTGATCCAGAATCTTTTTGCAGCCGGTACCTGTCAATACTAAAGCTGCAATTATAAGGGAGAATATATTTTTTGTTTGCATCACAAAATTATTAAAAGGTTAGAAATTAAGATTTACGCCTCCGGTAAATATTCTTGATGAAGGATAAGTACCCCAATCAATACCCACAGCCCTTACACCATCACCTGCAGAATTTGCGCTGGTACCCATTTCCGGATCCTGTCCTGTGTATTTAGTTATTGTAAACAGGTTTTGTGCACTAACAAAGAAGCGCAAAGAGGTAATCTTTAAACGTTTAAGCACTGCATTATTTAATGTATATCCTATTTGTACATTTTTCAAACGCAGATAAGAGCCATCTTCCAAAAAGCGGGTAGATGCCTGTTTATTATTTTGTGCGCCCAACCAGGATAATCTTGGTAATGTATTGCTGGTGCCTTCGCCGTGCCAGCTTTCGGTTGCCACTCTTTCTGTAATATTAAATGGCCGGTAAAAACCTTCTATATCTGTATTTACCTGATTGTAAATTTTATTACCTGTTACACCTTGAAAAAATAGTGACAGATCAAGTTGTTTAAAATTAACATTACCCGTAAATCCATATGTTAGTGTAGGTATAGGGCTACCTGCATAAATGCGGTCATTTTGATCAATCACACCATTGTTATCCTGATCTTTAAATTTCACATCTCCCGGCATTATACCCGGGCCCTGATATGCATGTGTAAATACATCTACCGGAGTTTGGAATATGCCTTCCTGCTGTAATAAATAAAATGCTCCGATTGGATGTCCTACAGCAGTACTGGTTGCAAAAACATTATTATCAATACGGCCGGCCGGTATTGGTTGGTTATTTATTAATTCCAATACTTCATTGTGTATGGTTGCTAAATTTCCACTGATATCAAAATGCCAGTTTTTATTAATCGTTTTATGATAGGCCACATCAAATTCAAAGCCTCTGTTTAACACTTTTCCGTTATTTATAAATGCAGGACCAGCAATACTTCCGGCACTGGTTGGGTCGGGAGGGTTTACAATTAAATTGGATGTTATCTTATGGTAATAATCCGCAGTAATGGTAAGCGCATCATGAAAGAATCCTATATCTAAACCGATATCACCGTCTGTGCTTGTTTCCCATTTCAGATTAGCATTTCCTTTGGAATAAATAGTATACGTATTGGCAGCTGTTGCCCCGAAAGGATAATAACCCGTACTGCCGATAAGAGAAGCATAACTATAGTTTCCAAGCGATTGCTGGTTTCCTAACTGACCTAAGCTTCCCCTAAGTTTTAATGTAGAAATATCTTTTACATTTTTCATGAAAGCTTCTTTATCAATTCGCCATCCAATTGAACCGGAAAAGAAATTACCCCATCTGTCAGTTGGGTCAAGCTTTGATGAACCATCTCTTCTGAAACTAAAGGAAGCCATGTATTTATCATCGTACTGATAATTGATCCGGCTAAAAAAAGAAGATAGAGACGAGTTTGTTTCATTACCACCTACTCCCGGTGTAATACCTATCCCATTGCTTAAATATTGAAAAGCCGGCGTTTGATTCGGGAAATTTGTTTGTGAAGCCGACATTAGCTTGGTATCATTATAAACAATTTCAGTACCTGCAAGCAGTGTTACATCATTTTTGTTTTTTACCCAATTGTAGGTTGCTGTATTTGTCCAATTGTAATTGAAGTTATTGGTAAAAGATTGTGCTAATGATGCTGTAGCATTTTGCAACCTTCCTTGTGGTCCAGAACCGCCACCACCCCATGTTGGAAAAAATTGTTTATACTCAGTAAAAATGGTATTGGTTCCAATATCCGATTTTATAGTAAGATTTTTTACAGGTGTAATTGCTAAATACGCATCTCCCAATAAACTATAATTATAAAAATTACGGTTTGTATTCGCTGCCAATCCTACAGGATTTAGCCCATCTCCAAATAAGGTGGTAGGATTGGGATAATCTACATAATTACCTGCAGAATCATAAACAGGTGTAGCAGGCGTACGAAACAACGCATACCGCATAACACTAGCTCCCGGATTACCGGCACCGGCACCCAGGCTATATCCATCACCGGAACTTCCAACCTGCCTTGTTTTACCATAGGCTAACGTTAAATTGGTACCTGTTGTAAATACATTTGATAATTTAGTCTCAATAGCTGTACGCAAAGTAGCCCGTTGATTGGATGAATTTTGAATCATCCCATCCTGAGAAAAATATGTACCCGAAACGATGTATTTTGTATTTTCATTACCTCCGCTAACGGATAGCTGCACACTGGATAAAGGAGCTGGTTTTAATACTTCTTTTTGCCAGTTAACATCGGGCAAAGTGCTTAGCATACTTAACGGGATCAATTGTCTTCCCCCATCATTTGTAGCTGCAGTATTATAAGCATTTACATACTCTGCGGTATTCGCCATTTTAATTAAATGCCCACGGGTTTGCATACCTGTATAAGAATTGAAACTTATTTTCGGTTTACCCGCTTTTCCTTTTTTGGTAGTAATCAATACAACACCACTGGATGCCCTTGCACCATATATCGAAGCTGAAGAAGCATCCTTCAACACTGTAATAGATTCAATATCAATCGGCGATATTTCATTAATGCCATTTGTTGTAGGGATTCCATCTATTATATACAATGGATCATTATTATTGATAGTACCTAAACCACGTATATGTACACTAACTCCATCACCGGGAGCTCCGGTTACCTGTGTTATAGCAACACCGGCAGCTTTTCCCTGCAATATCTGATCAGCACCTCCTACAGGTATATCATTTATATTTTTGGCAGTTACTACAGATAAAGCACCTGTAAGGTCTTTTTTCCTTTGAGTGCCATATCCTATAACGATTACATCATTCATCACATTTGAAAAGGGTTCCATTATAATCGACAATGAGGATTGATGTGCTACGGAAACAGTTTTTTTAGAATATCCAACATTTGTTATTTCCAATACTGCATTATCTGCTACCGTAATAGTAAATGCGCCATTGGCATCGGCTGAAGTTGCTTTACCGGTTTGCTTTTCGGTAATGGTTGCACCCGATAGCGGATCTCCGGTGGTTGAAACTATTTTTCCGGAAACAGTAATCGGTGCACCTTGTTGTGCACTGGCTGTATAATGCAGCGTTGCAATTACCAAAAAGGAAAGCAACAATTTAATGTTCCTGGAAAAAAGTTTGTGAATGAAGCGAATAGGTTGTGAGCTTTT
>JABCZW010000076.1 GCA_013289475.1 Bacteroidota bacterium | reverse complement strand
ATTGGTACACTTACCTATAATGCCAAGAACAACGAGTTTGAATTTAAAAAAGGTCCGGTGTTCTCGAACATAATACTTGCCGATGAAATAAACCGTGCCCCTGCAAAAACACAGGCGGCTTTGTTTGAAGTGATGGAAGAACACCAGGTAACTGTCGATGGCAAGACCTACCCAATGGCTGCACCATTTATGATAATAGCAACCCAAAACCCTATTGAGCACGAAGGTACTTATCGCCTGCCTGAGGCACAGTTAGATCGTTTTCTGTTTAAAGTAAAGGTTGATTATCCAACTAAAGAACAGGAAGTAAGTATGCTTACCGGTTTCCATGCCCGTAAAAATGTAAACGATATCAAAACCATTTCTGCAGTACTAAGCGCTGCTGAAATAATCGATTTTCAGCAACGCATACGAGGCCTGCATATAGAGGCTAACCTTATCAATTACATTTCCGAAATTATTCAGCATACAAGGCATAACAAGTCGTTATATCTCGGTGCATCACCACGTGCAGCTATGGCTATACTCAGTGCATCGAAGGCGTATGCTGCCCTCAACGGACGCGATTTTGTAACACCGGAAGATATTCAGTTTGTAACCTACCCTATTTTAAGGCACCGTATTATGCTTACCGCCGAAAAAGAAATGGAAGGCGTACAACCCGACGATATTATTAAACAGATCATTCAAGCTATAGAAGTACCCAGGTAGTGAAATTCTTTAAGAAGTTATATTTCTCCAACAATCTTTTCATAGTCCTTTCGGGGCTGGTGGTAGTGTTTGTTGTGGGGTTCTTCTGGCCACTCGGCTACGCTATTGCCAAGATAGCCTTATTGGCTGTTTTAGTTGCCCTTGTAGCAGAATTCTTCCTTCTCTTCCGTAAGGACAAAAACATTTTTGCACGCAGGGAACTACCTGAAAGGTTATCGAACGGAGACCAGAATGAAATAAAGATCTTTATTGAGAATTATTATCGTTTCCCGATACGCGTAAATGTAATTGATGAAATTCCTTTCCAGTTCCAGGTGCGCGACTTTAGTTATTCGGCAACCATACCTATTAACGGCAATTATGTAATTGATTATAAACTAAGGCCCGTAAAGCGTGGCTCTTATAGCTTTGGTGGGTTGAACATCTATGTGTCGAGCCCCATAGGGTTTATACGCAGGCGTTTCATCTTCGACCAGGCTGCAGCGGTGCCGGTATATCCATCGTTTATACAAATGCAGAAATACGAACTGCTTGCCATAACCGATAAACTGAAAGAAGGCGGTATAAAAAAATTGCGAAAGATTGGGCACTCTACCGAATTTGAAAACATACGCGAATATGTACATGGCGATGACCCACGTACCATTAACTGGAGAGCCACGGCCCGCAAAGCCGACCTGATGGTGAACCATTATATTGATGAAAAATCGCAGCAGGTATATTGTATTATAGATAAAGGCCGTACTATGCAAATGCCTTTTATGGGCCTTAGCCTGTTAGACTATGCTATTAACGCCAGCCTTGTGCTTTCGAACATTGCATTAAAGAAAGAAGACAAAGCGGGGTTGATTACTTTCTCCGATAAAATTGGCTCGGTGCTGAAAGCAGAAAAAAAACGCTCGCAGTTATATTCCATACTCGAAATATTATATAACCAGCGCACAAAATACCAGGAATCGGATTTTGAAAAGCTATATGCCAGTATACGCCACAACCTTCACCAACGCGCTCTTTTGGTGTTGTTCTCCAACTTTGGTTCGGTAAGCGCCTTATACCGGCAAATGCCTTACCTGCGTAAAATTGCCCGCAACCACTTATTGGTAGTAGTGTTTTTTGAAGATACTGAACTGGATAAGATATTAGAAAGCCAACCGGCAGATACCGAACAGGTATTTATTAAAACCATTGCTGAACAATTTATGTTCGAGAAAAAACAAATGGTAAAAGAATTAGAAGCTGTTGGTATACACGCCATCCTTACCCCGCCTGCTAACCTTACGGTTAATGTAATAAATAAATACCTTGAACTTAAATCAAGAAGATTGATTTAAGTTAATTACGAATTAAAAATTACGAATTAGGAATGAAATCCATTCGACTTACATATTTAATTATAGTTTTCAGTTTTGCAATAATACCTGCAATAGGGCAACAAGATATATCTGATAGTGGTTTTACCAATAAAGCGGAAGCAAAAAACCTAATGGTGAATGGATCGTGGGAAGGTAAATGGATTTATTACAGAGATAGTCTAAATAGTACAACCGCTGATACCAGTGCCCCATTTTATGTTTTAGGCATTTACAAAGAGGGGAAACCAATAGGAATTAAAAGAGGCTTTTACAAAAATGGGAAAATTGAAGGTAAAATGCCTTACCGCAATGGCGAAGAAAATGGAAAAGCCACAGTATATTATGAAGATGGGAAATTAATGGGGGAAGAACCATATACTGATGGGAAAATTAATGGAATAGCAAAATATTATTATGAAAATGGGAAACTAAAAGGAGAATTTCCATTTGCTAATGATACCTTAATTGGGTTAGAAAAACTATATTATGAGAACGGAATAGTTAGAGAGGAATGTCCTTTTACTAATAACCAAGCAAATGGGCTGAGAAAATGGTATTATGAAAGTGGAAAATTAAAAAGAGAAACGCTTTATTCGAATGGAGTTGCCGGAGAAACAAAAAATTACGACGAAACCGGCAAGGAAATAAAATGAAAACAAAAACCACTTTAATATTATTTATAGTTTTCAGTTACACTATACTGCCCGTATTTGGGCAAAAAAGCCTACCCGTTAATGGGTTTACTAATAAGTCTGAAGCTAGAAACATTTTAAAAGACACAATAAAAGAGGGCAAATGGATTGAATATTTTGATAATGAGGGTAATCCAACAACAGATAATCAGTGGCCCGATTATACACTCACTATTTATAAACACGGTAAGCCTTATGGGATTGTAAGAAAATACTCCGATGGGAAGTTAAGTGATATGATTCCATATAAAGACGGAAAGATAAATGGCCTTGAAAAAATTTATGATGACGATGGACATTTGCAATGTGAAAGACCTTACACTAATGGGAAAACAAATGGTATAGAAAAATGGTATTATCCGAATGGAAAAATACAAAGCGAGAATTCCTATGTGAATGATTTAGCAAATGGGGTTTGGAAAGACTATTATATAAATGGTAAGATAAAAAGAATAACCCCATTTGAAAACGATAAAATGAATGGAATTGTAAAAGGGTTTGATACACTAGGGAATGTTGAATGTGAAGCTACTGTTATTAATGACAGTGTACTTAATGGTACTATTACTGCAGACAGGGATGATGGCTTGACTGAAATTCCTTATGTTAACGGAAGAAAAAATGGGGTTTTGAAAGTTTATTTTAATTATGGAGGAATAAGGAGGGAGCTCCCTTTCACTAATGACACATTAAATGGTATTGTAAAAGAGTATTATTTCTTGCCACCTTTTGGAAAACTAAAAATAGAAAGATTAAAGTCTGAAACAATTTATGTTAAGGGGGAAGGGGGCACAACAATAAACTATGATATTAATGGGAACGAAATTAACAGCTTTACCTCCAAAGATTCGGCTAAAAACAAATTGATAAACGGCAAAAAGGAAGGTAAATGGCTTGAATATTCAGATTACTACGGCCATGTTATTGTTGACAGTAATGCACCTTCTTATAAATTAACAGTGTATAAAAATGATAGGCCAGATGGAATCGTAAGACAGTTTTACAAAAGCGGGAAAAGGCAGCAGATAACTCCATACCTTAATGGAAAAAGAAATGGAGTGGAGAGAGGATACTATGAAAACGGAAGGATGTTTACTGAGGTAACCTATGTTAACGGAGTTTTAAATGGGCCATGGAAAGAATATTTTGTGAGTGGAAAATTAAAAAGCAATACACCCTACACCGATGGCAAAATAAATGGAGTAGATACGCTGTATTATGAAAGTGGCAAACTCAGAGCTGAACATCCATATACTTATAGCGTACGAAATGGAACGTCGAAAATATATTATGAAAACGGCAATTTAAAATCAACGACAGTTTATAATAATGGTGTGAAAGGAGAGACAATAAATTACGACGAAAACGGTAAGGAAATAAAATGAAAATGGAAAAACAAATCAACTGGTTTTTAAGAATTTGGGCATTAGGTTCCTCATGGGCTGCATTGGCACAATTGGGCTTTCAGCAATTGGGGGCAGCTGGCACCCATTGGGGATATACACCGGGCTGGCAACGCGAAATAGGTTTTTGGAACCTGGGATTAATACTTATCATTCTTCAGGCTCTTTTTAAAGGAACATATAATGCCAAGTTACAAATAACAAAAGCGCTTGTGCTTCTATCATTTTTATTCGGGACCAATCATTTTATAGAAGTGCTTAAAGGCGGGGCTATATACTCGCATATAGGCGGAGCCACCGAAAACTATATTGCAGTTATTTGGGGTAGTATATTGCTTATTAAGGTCGGTAACACAAAGGAAATAAAATGAAAACAAAAACCACTATACCATTTATTATTGTTTTTACTTGCATAATAATTACCGGCTGTAATAAATACAGGGTAGAGAAAGACTATTACGAAAGCGGCAAGGTAAAAAAAGTAACTCCGTATATTGATGACAAGAAAAATGGAATGGAGATAGGCTTTTATGAGAGTGGCAAAACAGAATATGAGAATCATTATACCAATAATGAACTATCGGGGTTAAATAAAAGGTATTATGAAAATGAAGTAATAAAAGCCGAAATACCTTATGTACATGATAAAGTAAGTGGCACGGTAAAATGGTATTATAAAGACGGCATGGTAAAATCGGAACAGGCTTACGTAAATGATAAAGCTGAGGGCATAATGAAAGAGTATTTTGATAATGGAAAGTTAAAAGCAATGGTCACTTTTATTAATGATAAAGCCAGCGGCCTGGCAAAATCATATTACGAAGATGGAAAGCTGGAAAGCGAGGCTCCCTACTCCAACGGGAAAGTAAACGGATCGGTTGTATCCTATTATGAAAGCGGGAAAATAAAGGTCAAAGCCATTTGCCTTGACGGATCTGTCATTGGTTCTATGAAATGGTTTTATGAAGATGGTAATTTATGGAAAGACATTCCTTATATAGATGGCAGTGAAGACGGAACAGAGAAGTGGTATTATGAAAGCGGGGCATTAATGAGTGAAACAGTATATGCCAATGGTAAAAAGATAGGTACCGAAAAAGAATATACCGAAGATGGAAAAGTAAAGTATGCCGTACCGGTTGAAATGGGTAACCAGGCTAATGCAGAAGCAATGTATGATGAAAATGGTAAAGTAGTACCCGACACGGTGAGGAACAAGACGGGGATATTAAAACAGTTCTATCCTGATGGGCAGGTAAAATCTGAAACTCCTTATAAGGAAAACAAAATAGAAGGGATACAAAAAATTTATTTGCCCGATGGCACTATCGGCGAAGAATACAGTTATGAAAACAACCAGAAAAATGGCATTGCAAAAGAATATTACGGGAACGGAATATTAAAATCGGAAACCCCTTATACTGATGATTATATAAATGGAGTTGAGAAAGATTATTATGAGGGTGGCCAATTAAAAACTAAAATTACCTACTCTTACGGAACTTTAGAATCCACTATAAACTATGATGAAAAAGGCAATGAAGTGAAATAGTACCTACTCGCCTAATCGCATTATCATCTCAGATGCTAGTGTATTAATGACAGGTATTTTTTCTAACAAGTTATTATAGTAATCATCTAGCTTGGGGTTCATAATTGCCGGGCCACTCACTAAGCCAAGACTCGCCGCATTAACAATTGTCCAAAATATTGATGCTCCTACTGATTTGGCTTTATCAGACGGAGTGTTGAACTCCTGGTATTCAATTACTGGGAATTTACCATATAATAACCTTAATGTTTCCGATTCTAAAAAATGCTCTCTTATGTATTGCAAGGTTTGATTATAAAGAACTACGTATTCACGTATCTGTTCAACTTCTATACCCTGGTTACCCATTTGTATAAGTGAATCGAGCGATCTGTTTAAGGCATCTCTGTTTAACATTCCATCAAAATTATTTATCCTTTCCTTTAGCTATATCGGCCCATACATCAGTATACCATTTCATAATATCGACCTCTTCCTTTGCAAAGTCATCATCATGCAAATCGTGCATTTTACCGTCTCCATCAATCCAGCGTACCATCTTGGCATTAAAGTAATATCTTGTGTCAACAATTTTAGATTTTTTGAAATCAAAAACTTCGCTGTCTTTTTCTTCTTTCATAGCAGCAGAATCCCAATAAATGGGCCTGTTGTAGTTTATCATTCGGCAGAACACAAATGATAATTGGCCACGCAGTAAATAAAACTCAATTACGCCCTGCGCCATTTCACCATAATCTCTTTCTCGTATCATTTTAATAGAATCGCCCTGATAAAACACATACATCACTCCGCCTTCTGTCGACCTGTGAATATCAATAGTGTCTATTCTTGTCCATTTTTTTGTAGTATTAACCCTGGCATAATTTTTCTTGATCTGCCTTATTGCAATACTATCTGTTTGGGCAAACAGAGTATTACAGAAGAATAAAAAAAGAATTAAAATGAGTGGCTTGAGTTTCATTGAATAACCAAATTTCAGCATCCAAATTACGGTTTTTATTTAGAGATTTACTCTTTTACTAATTTTACAGGGTGAAAGCAAAGTCTATTTCGATATTAGTTGCACTTTTTAGTGGCTTATCTATGCCACTTAAGGCACAGCAGGATAGTGGCTTTACTAACAAACACGAAGCAACAAACCTGTTAAAAGATAGCCTGAAAGAAGGTAAATGGGTTGAATACATTGACCAGTACAATACTCCTATAACCGATAGCAACAAGGCTGCATATTATTGCCTTACTGTTTACCATGCCGGTGTACCTGATGGAATAGCCAGGAAGTATTACAAAAAAGGAAAACTGGAAAATGAAACACCTTATACCCATGGTAAAATAGACGGGGTTGAGAAATGGTATTACCCGACAGGTAAACTATGGCAGGAAAGCCCCTATACTAACGATAAGGAGAACGGAACTGAAAAACGATATGATATAAAGGGGAAATTGAAATTCGAGAACCCTTATGTAAATGGAAAGATAGACGGGGTGCAAAAAGCCTACAACGACAGTGGAATTGTAATACATGAAACCGAGTATAAAGACAGCCTGAAGAATGGAACAGACAAAGAATATTATAAAAACGGAAAACTAAAGAGCGAGTGCCCATACACCAATGGTAAAGAGAATGGCGTTTGGAAAGAATATAATGAAGCAGGGAACCTGAGCATGGAAACCCCTTATACCGATGGCAAAAAGAATGGCGTAGACAAATGGTATTATGCCAATGGGAAAACCTGGGTAGAAACGCCTTATACTAATGATACTATGAAGGGTATTCAAAACACATATTACCAAAGTGGCAAAATATTAGAAGAGACTCCTTATAAGGGTAACAAAATGAATGGAGTACAAAAAAAATATTCTGAGACGGGTGTGCTTACAACAGAAACACCTTATACCGATGGAAGAAAGAACGGAGTAGTAAAAGAATATTACCCCAATGGGCATTTGCACTCAACTACAACTTTTGTAAATAGTAAAGAAGGTGCCACTAAAAACTATAATGAAGACGGAACGGAGATAATAAAAGCGGTTAAATGATTGTGAATGGTGGCCTTAATAATATGGAGTCAAATTTGAACGATCCTGGTTTAATTTGACTTAGCCTTATTTCTCCAATTATTATTCCATAAAACTGTAAGTGCGTTAAGTACTATCAAAATAATATTGAGCCCTATAAACTCGGAAGCTTTAATTTTCCAATACAGAATTATTATATGACCCGCTGTAGCCAGATACCAAACTATAAGTAGCAGTGTTGTAAATACAATAGTGAGCCAGACATAATTAGATGATCTTATAAAATAAAGCCCTATTCCAACTAACGAAATATTAATCAATGATAAAAGGACGATATAGGGTGCATATTCAAATGTGCCCAAAAAAGCGATACCTCCACCTTCTTTGGCTGAAACATGAAGAAAAACCGTAAATACTAATACCAGTAAATGTATGA
>JABCZW010000075.1 GCA_013289475.1 Bacteroidota bacterium | reverse complement strand
TGCATTGGGAACATATATGACAAAGAATGGTTGTATTTCAAGGCATTGAACTGTATCGGCAACGCAACCGTGAATATTAGTAACTGTCAGTGTAGTGCAATATGTTCCAGTGTCTCTATAAGTATGTTGCGGATTTCTCACTACTCCGGTTGAATCAGTTCCATCACCAAATTGCCAGAACCAATTTGCAATGCCATAAGCATCGGTAGAGTGATCGGCAAAATAAATTGTGGAGTTCATAATATTAGTTGGTTGCGGAGAGAGAGAAAAATCAGCAATAGGATGGCTGTATGCAGTAATATAGTTATTGATAGTTTTAGAACTTTTACAGCCATTGTTCGATGTAACTGAAAGGCTTACGGTAAATACGCCCGGCTTAGTGTAACAATGATTCGGGTTCTGGCTACTACTTGTGTCGCCATCGCCAAAGGTCCAGTGCCAGCCAACTATATTTCCACCTGTTACAGTAGATAAGTCGCTAAAGTTTACACACAATGGATAACAGCCCTGTAATGTATCGGCAATTAAATTAACAATTGGCGAAGGATTGATAATAACAGCAACAGTTGCTTGTGCTTGTGGGGTTCCGCAACCATCAGTAAGTGTCACTGTATAAGTTGTACTTACGGCTGGTGATGCTATAACTGTTGTACCTGTTGTTGTGTTTAAACCTGTGGCTGGGGCCCAGGTATAAGTATAGACACCATCGCCTCCTTTACCGCTTGCACTGAGTGTAACTGAACCACCGGAACACATATTTGATGGCGGCCCGGCTACAACTGTCAAAGGACTTCTTACCACAACAGTAACCGGTACAACAGGAGAGGTACATCCGTTTGCATCGGTGGCCTGAACACTATATGTTGTTGTGGTTAAAGGTGAAACGGTGTAAGTTGTTCCAGAAGTGGTATTGTTCCATAAGTAAGTATACCCCGGTGTACCACCCGAGCCGGTTGCGGCTAGTATTGCTGACTGCCCTATGCAAATAGTATCGGGTGGTGTAGATACAATAACCGGCGGAGGTTGTTTGATAGTTGCCACCGCTGTGTTCTTACATCCGTTACTATCGGTTACCGAAATAGTATATATACCTGCAATAAGATTACTGGCAGTAGTTGTTGCTCCACCTGAAGGTGACCAGGAATAAGTGTAGGGTGCAGTACCACCTTTTGCTGCGGCAATAGCGCTTCCATTATTTCCTCCATTGCAGGTAACACTGGTAGTTGCAACAATAGTAATTGTATCACCGGCAATATCAGGTACATTAATGCAAATACTGTCACGGCATTTGTTGGCATCTAATATCAATACACAGTAATTACCTGAAGAAATATTATTGAGAGCAGCACTGGTAGCAGTAGCACCTGTGCTCCACAAATATGTATATCCTGGCGTACCACCGCTTGCAACTATACTTGCACTGCCATCGGGTTTGTTGCAGAGCGAAGGAGTATTGCTAGTAGTTAATACTATTGGAGGAGGGTTTGCAATATTTACAGTTGTATCATGCGGGCAACCGTGTGCATCAGTAACGGTTATAGTATAAGTTGTACCAACACATAAATTATTTATGCTTGCACCTGTTGAACCATTACTCCATTTATAATTATATGGATTTGTTCCGCCTGTTGGTACAACAATAGCTTGCCCGTTACAGAGATAACTACAGGTAGCAGGGAATGTTGTTGTAGCTAATGTCAGCGGAGCAGGCTGGGTAATGGTAATAGTTTCTGAAAAGGAACAGCCTCCGGCATCTTTAATAACGCAGGTATATGTACCGGCAGAAGCACCGTTCAGGGTCTGGCTTGTGCTTCCCGTGTTCCATGAATAAGTATATGGCGATTTACCTCCGTTAGGTGTAACACTTGCACTTCCTGTACTATCATAACATTTCGGATTAATAGCTGACTGTGTCGCCGTCATACCACTACCTGTTATAGTTACTTTAACCGTATCCACACAACCCGATGCTGAAACCGTACAAGTATAATTACCTGCAACAAGCCCTGTATCTTTTGCTGTTGTAGTACCATTACTCCAACCATACACGTACGGGCCTGTACCACCGGTTACAGTTGCAGTTGCGCTTCCTGTAATTCCGCAACCTGCGTTGGTGCTGGTGGCAGTAACACTCATGGTAGGTGTTACGGTAATTACTTTTTGCAAGGTATCGGTACAGCCATCGGCACTGGTAATAGTAACTGTATATGTTCCGGAGCAACTTGCACTAACAGTTTGCAGTGTATCATTACCAACAATACACGGCCCTGTCCATACATATCTTCCTCCCGCAGGAGCAGTCATATTTACGTTACCTCCGCATACCGATGGAGTGGAAGTAATAATACTTAGGGGACCGCAAGTAGCATCAAAATATACGTAGCAGAAATGCGGGCCAATAGCAGTTGGAAAACAATCGGAAACAATTGCCTGCACATTAACGCAATGCCCCACATAATTTTGAAGTGAAACAAAAACACTTGTCCATGGTTTACAATAAATGGAATCGTACCAGCCATAAGCAGGTATTTTATAATTAATAGAAGTATAACCCTTCATGCCCGGGTTTGAAAAAACTAAATAGACACCGCAAGGAAGTGTATCACCCGTTGTTTGATCTGTTATTGTTACAATAAAATGGGGAGCTTGACCGAACGAGTGCCCCGATGGTGCCTGGTCAATAAGCACGGCATACATATAGTTTAAAGCAGTATTACCCGCTGTAACCTGGAAGGTCTGGTCAATTATACCAACGCGGCTTCCACCTACAGAAGTATCTCCTAGCCTGCATGAATATTTCCCTCCGCCCGGAGCAACTACCGGTATTAATGCGCCTGCAATCGGGTCAAGCCCGGCTCCACTGGTTATCTGTACCTGGTAATCGTTATTTTTTTTGTATTTATTTATTGTATTGTCAAATGCAGCCTGGGTAACTGCGCCGCAAGCGCCTCCCACTGCACCATTATATGTCATAGTAGTTGCCGTAGAATTATTATTTGCAGCATACGCATTCCAACCGCTGAGGTCACCCGATTCAAAACCTATATTACTGCACGAAGGATTACAAACCCCGGTAGTGGCATGTGGTTTGTGTGGTATGCTGTATTCAGCTACTGTATTGGGATAATTCTTTTTTATTTCTTGTAATCTTTGATAAAGTACAGCGTATCTATCAGTTAATGAATTGGCATATTGTTGAATATCTGCAAGAGTATTAATGGTTTTTCCTGTTTCGTTATAAAAATTATTTCGGTCTTTGTAAAGAGTATCCTGGTAATAATTAGAGAAGAGATTCATGTCGGCAGCAGATGCACCCACTCTTTGCGCAAGAACTTTAAGAATATTTATTGAATCTAATTCCGATGAAAGTTTCTCATCTGCAATTTCAGATGCTTCTCCATTTGCAAAATGCTGATTTGCGGTTTGAGCTTTTGAAATCGAAAAACAGAAAACAAGAAGAATAGCTAAACTTGCGTAAAGCTTTTTTCCGAAAAGGAAATAATTCTTGCACTGTAATAAATACATCAAAACTCCGGGAGTAATTTTTAAGTATAGGTCAAATTTTTATTGAACAGGGTATAAACCGAATACTTCAAAAGTAATCAAGCACTTAAGCAGGAATATTAAGCAGATGTTAACTTTAAGTAACCTGATAATAGGTGTATGTAAAGTGCTTTATGCCAGATGTTTATGGATAAAAATTTAACAATAAAGGAACTGCTTATAGATAATTATTGCCTGTTTTCCCTGAAAAAGAAAATATAATCGGTACTTGGCAGGGTAGGTAGCTGCCCTTTTAATTTTGCAATTATTTGCCCCCGATGGTAGGTAGAATGATTAATAACATGGTTGAGAATATCTTTTGTAATGTCCTCAAAAGCATCACCTTTTAAGTTGTTGTAACTAATTTTCTTATGCAGATCTTTTTCATCAATATTACTCCAATACACTGCCCATAATTTTGTGTTGCCGTCAAACATCTTTTCACATTCTTCAACCGTTTTCTTCTCCCAAGCGGTAGTGGGTGGATTGGTATTTGTCAACCGTGCATACCAAATTAATTGTGCCAACAAAATATGAGCCATCCATTCCAGGCATTTTTCATCCTGTACCGGCAATTGTTTCATGGCATCAAGCACTCTGCCTGTAGCCCACTTTTCGTACTGAAACAATAATTGAAAATGTTCTTTCATGAAAATGTTTATTCAAGAACTACTGCATCTGCATCCATACCCTGTGCCTTAAAAATGTGGCGCACCTTCCAGCCATAAAAAGCAAGGTATGCAAAACAAAATACAGGAACGATGTAAGAGATATGTGCTCCATAATGATCAACAATAAGGCCTTGTAGCGGTGGAATAATAGCACCACCTAATATCATCATTATAAGTAACGATGAGCCTTGTGTGGTGTATTTTCCTAATCCGGTAATAGCCAATGAGAAAATGCAAGGCCACATTACGGAGCAATATAATCCGCCACTTATAAAAGAAAAGAGTGCAATGTTCCCGGTAGTTAATAATCCTACTATCATAGACGCAGCTGCAATACAGCTGAATAAAATAAGTGTACGCGCCGGTTTTTCCTGCCCAATGAAGAATGCTCCGATTGCAAGTAAAAGATAATACGCATAATATTTATAATCAGATATATCGCTGTGGCGCAAATAATTTACACCACATATCACAGCAAATGCAAGAATTGGTACAACTGTCATTAAAATATTCATTACCTTATCAGAAAGTTTAAATATAGTAAGCGAGCCTCTCCACCTGCCAATCATAAGGCTGCCCCAATAGAGTGATATATATGGCGAAATCTGGCTTGCGGAAATTCCTTTTATTTCGGGCAGTTTTAATAATGCACCTAAATTGCTCTGTATAGTTACTTCTACACCTACATAAAAAAATATAGCAAGCATGCCCAATGTAAGCTGCGGATACTTTAATGCCCCGGGTGATTTCTCGGCTTTTTCCTGTGTGGTTATGGGTGGAAGAGATGAGAATGCAAGTACTGTTGCCGATAATAAAAACATACAGCAAAGAATAATAGATGGAATTTTTACTCCTGAAATATCTGCTACTGGTTTATATGATTCACTCATTTGCCCAAACAAAGCAAGGCTCAGTAATACAGGACCAATGGTTGTTCCGAAAGAATTTATGCCACCTGCAAGGTTAAGCCTGTGTGCACCCGTAGATGGGCTGCCGAGTGCAATTACATAAGGATTGGCAACTATTTGCTGCAAGGTAAAACCAAGCCCGATAATGAACATACAGGTAAGTAACATAGGATATGATTGCATGTTTGCTGCAGGAATAAACCCTATTGCACCCACTGCCGAAATAAGTAAGCCAAGTATCAATCCTTTTTTATATCCTATTTTATGAAGCGGATCTTTGTACCAAATGGTAGTGAAAAAATAAATAAGTGAACCGAAGAAATATGCAATATAAAATGCCCAGTCTACCAATTGCGATTGGAACTGTGATAAATGAAATATTTCTTTAAATAGCGGAATAAGGATACCGTTTGATGCCGCTACAAATCCCCAAAAAAAGAATATGCTGATAAGTATAACAAGCGATGAGAGGCGGGAGTTCTTCATTAATTTTTAAAGGTTATAAGGCTAAATTAAATATTTTAATTTCTTGCAATCAGCTATATATAACTTAGATATAACCCGATATATGTTTAAAACATTTATTTTGGCATCCGGATTCAAGATGATATGGGAGATAAAAAAAGAACAGCTGCATTAGGGTTCATTTTCGTTACATTGTTTTTAGATGTAATGGGATTAGGAATTATTATTCCTGTTTTTCCAAAACTTATTTCGCGATTAATTCACGGAGACCTAAGTGCTGCATCATTATGGGGCAGTTGTTTGGTTGCGGCATTTGCTGCTATGCAGTTTTTGTTTTCACCCATAATGGGTGGACTAAGTGACCGTTACGGACGCCGACCGGTTCTCTTACTTTCATTACTTGGTTTTGGCTTAGATTATTTTGTAATGGCTTTTGCACCTACTATATGGTGGTTATTTGGTACCCGTGTGGTAGCCGGTATTATGGGTGCAAGTTTTACAACAGGCACTGCATATATTGCCGATATAAGCACACCGGAAAAACGTGCACAGAACTTTGGAATTGTAGGCATGGCGTTTGGTATGGGCTTTATGTTTGGCCCAGCTATTGGTGGTGTTTTGGCTAAGGTAGATTCGCATTTACCATTTATAGTGGCAGGTTGCTTAAGCTTGCTCAATGCATTGTACGGATATTTTATCCTTCCGGAATCTCTTCCGGTTGAGAACCGCCGCAAGTTCGATTGGAAACGTGCCAATCCTATTGGTTCACTGAAACAACTGGCTAAATACCCGGTGGTGTTGGGAATGGTTGCATCTATACTTTGTATTTATATGGCAGCGCATGCGGTACAATCTACATGGACATATTTTACCATGCTCAGGTTTAAGTGGGATGAGGCGATTGTTGGATACTCGCTTGCTTTTGTGGGTCTATTAGTGGGTGGTGTATCGGGTGGACTTATACGTATTGTTATTCCTAAAATAGGACAAAAGAATTCAGTTTATGTTGGCTTGCTTTTATATACTATCGGGCTGATATTATTTAGTTTGGCAAACGAATCGTGGATGATGTTTGTGTTCCTGATCCCTTATGCTTTGGGCGGTGTTGCAGGGCCTGCATTGCAGGGCATTATGAGCGGACAGGTGCCGGCGAATGCACAGGGAGAATTGCAGGGAGCACTTACGGGACTAGTAAGCCTTACTTCTTTCTTTGGCCCTCTTTTAATGGGCGGATTGTTTAATTATTTTACTAAAGCCGGGAACCCCATTTATTTTCCTGGAGCGCCATTTATTATGGGCGCTATTCTTTGTTTTGCTTCTTTGTTATTTGCCATGCGTACTCTAAAGAAACATCTCTAGGATTCACTCCGCATTTTCTTTACTACTTCGCTTAACTGTTTTATAACAGTCTCTATTTCTTCTTTGGTAGTGAACCTTCCCAAGCTAAAGCGCACAGATGAATTTGCTAATTCTTCCCTGCCCATGGCTTTTAAAACATGCGATGGTTCTGGTAATGCTGATGTACAGGCCGAACCCATTGCCATTGCAATATGGGACAACTGTGCTATCAACCTGTCCGCTTTAATGCCAGCAAAAGCCAAATTGGTAACATGTGGCAAGCGTTGCTTCTGGCTACCGTTAACAAAAACATTTCCCAAGTCAAGCAGGCTTTGTTCTAATAGTGTGCGAAGCATGGAGAGCCTGTCTCCATCGTTCCACATTTCATCACCGGCAATGGTGCATGCCTGGCCTAATCCTACTATACCTGTTACATTCAGTGTACCCGAACGTAATCCTCTTTCATGTCCACCACCATGCAGTTGTGGTAATAAACTCACCCGCGGATTCTTCCTTCGAACATATAATGCGCCAATACCTTTTGGTCCGTATATTTTATGTGCCGATAAACACATCAGGTCAATACTATCATCCTGCACATCTACCATTACTTTGCCTATGGCTTGTGTTGCATCGCAAAATAAAACGCTCTTTTTTTCGTGAACTACCTGGGCAGTTTCTTTTATCGGGTAAATAACTCCTGTTTCGTTATTGGCATACATAGCGCAAACCAAAATGGTATCCTCGCGGATTGTCTTTGCCAATAATTGCAGATCAGGCAGGCCCTCGCTATCAACAGGCAGGTAATCTACCGAAGCGCCCAAGGTTTCTAAATACTTGCAGGTATCCAATACTGCTTTGTGCTCAGTGGTATAGGTTATAATATGTTTCCCCTTTGCTGCATAAGCCTGGAACACACCTTTTATAGCAAGATTTATTGCCTCGGTAGCGCCCGATGTAAATATTATTTCCTGTGCATCGCAATTAATAAGCTTGCTAACCTGTTCTCTTGCACCTTCAACCGCACGGTTGGCTGTCCAGCCCGCTGCATGAGTGTTGCTGGCTGCATTGCCAAATTTTTCAGAAAAGTAGGGCAACATAACATCCAACACTCTTTTATCTACCGGGGTAGTTGCATTATAATCGAGGTATATCAGCTTGTCGTTCATTCTCCCATCAGTTCTTTGTATGCAGGTATGTTTTGCAAGGCTTTGTATTCTCCACCTTCCAAGGAACAGCAATATATGTTTATGCCATTGGTAACCAGTAATATCTTTACCTGCATTACCAGGTTATAGCGTACCACTTGGTCGAAAACATCTTGTGTAATCTCAACATCGTGGCTCTTACACTCTACCAGTAATATAGGTGCGCCGGCATTGCTGCAGGCCACTATATCGGCACGTTTGCTTAGTTTATTATAAGTAAATTCCTTTTCTACCATCAATAAACTCAGGGGATAGCCCTTTTGTTTGCTGAGGTAATCTATAACATGCTGCCTTACCCACTCTTCGGGTGTTAATACCACGAATTTTTTACGTACCGGGTCAAATATTTTATGCTGTCCATCCTCTTCAACCACGCGGAAATCAGAGGCGGGGAAGGTAAGTTGAGGATATCCGACCGGGTTGTTCATATAAATATATTACGGCAAAGTTAGGAATAGAACAGAAAGTATAAATTTGGTGAGCAATTATGGCAACAACATACAAGGAAATACTGGCCGGATTAGAGAAGAAGCTCTATCACCCTGTCTACTTTTTTTGCGGAGAGGAGCCCTATTATATCGACCTGTTAAGCCAGTACATTGAGAAAAATGTGTTGGACGAAGGCGAAAGGGAGTTTAACCAGATGACCTTTTATGGCCGTGAAAATAGCATTGCCACTGTGTTAGATGCCGCTTACCGCTTTCCTATGATGTCGAATTACCAGGTGGTAATTGTAAAAGAGGCCCAGGAAATGCGTGATTTGTTTACCGGCGGGGGCGATGATAAGAACATGCTGCTTAATTACCTCGAAAAACCTCAGAAATCGACTATTTTGGTGTTTTGTTATAAGTATAAGAAGCTCGATATGCGTACTTCGGCAGCCAAAAAATTATCGAAAAGCGCTTTATTTTTTGATTCGGCTAAGTTATACGACAGGCAGATACCCCAATGGATTGAGAGTTATATTAAGGACAAAGGATATATAATTGGCCATAAGGCATTGGCCCTGTTGGCAGAATATCTGGGCAGCGACCTGAGCAAGATTGCCAATGAACTGGGCAAGCTGATGATAAACCTTAAGCCACCTGCTGAAATTACGGTTTCGGATATTGAATCGAATATTGGAATAAGTAAAGATTACAACATATTTGAATTGCAGACTGCCCTTGGCAGTCGCGATATGGGCAAGGCCTTGCAAATTGTAGAATACTTTGCATCTAACACCAAAGACAACCCGTTTGTGATGAGTGTGGTATCGCTGTATAATTATTTCAGCAAACTGTTCATATTGCATTCACTGAAAGATAAATCGCGTAATAATGTAGCTGCAAAACTTGGCGTGTCTCCTTACTTTGTTGCTGATTATGAAAAAGCTGCACGGGCCTATGCTCCTGCATCGATTCAAAAGATATTTCATATTCTCAGGGAATACGATTTAAAATCGAAGGGCGTTGGAAATGCTTCGGTAAACGAAGAAGAACTCTATAAGGAGTTTATGCTCAAAATAATGTATGTGGATAAGGTGCCACAGTCGGAGCAGACAAGGATTTTTTTATCGTAAAAAATAGAACACAGATTAAGCGGATTTCCATTTTTTTCAAGTAGAGCTTAATAAATGTGTAATAGGATTCCTCACTTCGCTGCGCTGCATTCG
>JABCZW010000074.1 GCA_013289475.1 Bacteroidota bacterium | reverse complement strand
ACAGCAGAATGGCACGGAATGAATATTTTTTTAGCATAACCCTGAGTATCGTAATAAAATGCAAATGTATTACAATACATCAATTTACAGAAAACTCAGTGCAGGTGCGCATAGGAGGCAGGCGATGAGCCCTTTACCCGGAATTTTCTTTCGTGAAATACCTTGTAAAGTATAGCATTTGTAACCAGTGATATGGCTGCTATACCTACAATTTGTGATGGATTAAAATTTTTACTTGAATAACCAACTGTGGCAAGCGGGAAGCAAATACAAACAGTAGCAAGAGATACGCCTGTTAATGTCCCAAAAAGAGGTCGTAACCTGGGTTGAAGAGAGATATAGTCGATTTCCTGAAACGGAACAACAGTAATTTCATCATTAGTATATGAAGTAACGCGTTCTTCGTATGTAAAACCAGCATCAGAATAGCCGTGGTATTGCTCAGTTCCGCCAACCATTAAAAGTGAATTAGCTCCACCCACAAATATCATTCCGCTGTAGGTGTGCGATCCGGCTGTATCGGTGAAAAGATGTAAAGTAAGGTACCGGCCTTCTTTTAGGGGTCTATTAATTGTAGGATTAGTATAGCTTACAAAAGGAAACCTTCTTAACCCGGTACTATCTGTTTGTGCAGAAGCAATTAATGAAAGGGTGATGATAGAAAAAAATAATAATGTTTTTTTCATATTTCAAATAAAGGTATTTATCCTAACCAAATGTAATACAAAAGTACCATTTATTTGTCAATCAGGCACTTTGTTTGTGGAAAATGAACCCCAAAAGAACAAAAAATTGATTAAGTGGTATAGCTTTTACTCCGAAAATCAAAAGCTTGAGGTATGAATTGTGAACTCAGATTAGCCTTATTAAAAAATACTAGTTAATATATATACATTTGTTTATGAGTATTTATAAAATACATACAAATGAATAGACGTTTACTATTTGATAGAGTTGTATTAATTCTTTCATTATTGATTTTCCTGGTGAGTATTGCTATACCATCTTATAGCCAAACATATTATGTTTCAAATGCGGGAAATGATGGGTATACTACAATACAGGCACAAAATACCGGAACACCTTGGAAAACAATTCAGCATGCCTGCAATAATGCAACACCCGGTACTACTATTGAAATAATGGCCGGAACATATTTTGAGCAGATTACTATTCCTGTCTCAGGCTCGAAAGCGGGTGGCTATATAACCCTTACAAATTATAAAGGAGGGCAGGTGGTTATAAATGGAAATGCAAGCACTGCAACTTTGCTTACAATTTTAAGCCAGAGTTATATTAAGGTAGATGGGCTTGAATTTTATAATTGCATCGGTAATAATAGTATTGGAATATTCATTGATGGTATATCCGATAATATAGTATTTACTAATAATATAGTACACCATATATACTGGAATACTTCTGTATCGGCAGTGCCCGGCTTTACCGATAATGCCCAACCTTTAATTGTGTATGGAGATTCGGCAACAGCGGTTCAAAACATAACCTTACAAAATAATGATTTTTACGATAATGCCACCGGATTTAGTGAATCATGTACACTTGATGGTAATGTGAATGGCTTCAATATCGTAAACAACCAGGTTCATAATAACCAAAACATAGGTATTGATATAGCAGGAAATTATGGCACAAGCCCAAGCCTTGCGACTGATCATGCCCGCAATGGGTTAGTAAAAGGCAATAAGGTGTGGAAATGCCATTCGGTTTATGATAGTTCGGCGGCAGGTATATATGTAGATGGCGGTCAAAATGTAACCGTTGAGAATAACGAATGCTACAATAACGATTGGGGTATTGAGGTTGGCTGCGAGCAACCGAAAGATACAACAGCAAACATTAAAGTAAGAGATAATAATTTATACCGCAATGGAGGTGGAATGCAGGTTGGAGGATATGATGGCCCGGTAAATACAGGCAGGGTTATTAATTCAGAAATATCGAACAATACGTTCTTTGCAAATGATACACTAATGCGGGGAAGTGGCGAACTGGCACTTAGCTATAGTGAAAATTGCTCGTTTTATAACAATATATTCTATAGTACAAGTAATGTAATCATTTCAGCCGGCTGGAATAACGGAAATTCTTTAGGGTTTAAATTTGACTATAACCGTTATTATTCAATCACAGGCGATTCTGTTAATGCAACTTTTTCATACGGCACATTCTCTTATACCGGCTTTTCGAATTATAAGACCAGTAGTGGTTTTGATACTCATTCGCATTTTTCAGATCCTTCACTAACAGATACTGCGCTTACGGCTTTAAATCTTCACCTTTTATCTTCCTCAACATGTGTTGATGCCGGCATGCCGGGTTTCCCTGTTGATACAAGTGAAAAGGATTATGACGGGAACACGCGTATAATAGGCGGACGTATAGATATTGGAGCTGATGAATACCAGGGGCCAAGTGGTGTGCAACTTATTAGCGAGTTGCAAAATATAAATGTGTATCCTAATCCGGCAGCTTCGGCTATTATGTTGAATGTATCAGGATATAGTGAAGATATAAGAGATATAACAATAAAAGTGATTGATATTTATGGAAGGAATGTAATGATGCAAACTACTTATAATAAACAAGAAAAATTAAATATAAGCAACTTACCTGTTGGTGTATATTGCATTTTTGTGAACGATGCCTGCTGCAAAATGTTTGTGAAACAGTAAGAACTAAGCTGCATATTTCGATAACCTTTCTTTTACTTTCTCTTTAACAATATCAGTAAATCTGCGGTTTTCAATCTTACTATCGAGCCACGAAATAAAATCGAAGTAGGAGAGGGTTTGTTGCTCAGTTTTTACTTTAGAAAGTTTAACGAGCGAATTGCGGGTTTGTTCCATCACCCTTTTAATTTTCTCGCGGTTATACAACGAAACATTTCTACGAATGAACTGCAATACTAGTTGGTCGAATTTATAAAGATTCTTTTGCTTCGATAAGAAGCGATAGGTAGAACGGAGTTCGTATTCTAAAATATCATGATAATTCAATTCGTAGTAAAGTATCAGTCTCAATATTCTTATAATATTTATAATGCCAACATCTTTGGCGTGATTATCAGGGTTGTTTATAATAGCATTTACCCAGTTCAATGATCTGGAATAATTCTCTAGGCCGAAGTTAAGCACTGACAGGTTAAAATAAAGAGCAGTTCTGTTAGCCGGCCCAAGGCTTTTATGATAAAAATCGGTATTGTTTTCTACCTGGCTTACAAGTTCATTGCTTTTTTCAAATTCACCCATCTGCATATAGGCATCAAGTATATTAATATCGGCAAATGCTTTGCGTTTGTCTGAAATATCGAGTTTTTTAATCTCTTCAGATATATTGGCAAGTACTTCATTTTTACCTAAAAGAGAAGATGATGTAATAACCCGGCTGAGTGACGATAAATAGCGGTCTTTCCATATCTGTAACTCAAGCATATTGGGCGATTGCTTAAACAGATTTAAAAGCCTCATATCGTTCTCATAAGCCTCATGAACCCTGCCCGCCATACTATGATATAATGATAGAATGCGGAAATAAAAGAATTGGTTAAAGAAAGTATCGCCCCGGAAATTTTGGGCATTAATAGTATTTAGCATTTGCTTCTCAAGGTACTTTAATTGAGTGCCGGTAAGGCGTTGCCCTACTTTTCGCTGGTATAAAGATATCTTGTTATTAAGATATTTTATCTTGTTTTCCTCCTGTATCCTCTCAGAAAGCTTTTTAGTCTCATTATGCAAACTGGTTGATACAGATATGTCGTTAGGTTCCAGGTTTTGAAGGCGTAATACTTCAAGCTTAAGCTCTGAAAGCTCATATTCATCAGCTAGTTTACCTGCTTTTTCAAGAATGTCTTTCCTTGCTATGGATAATCCTTTTGCCGAAAGTATCTCTGCCTGGTGGAGCATATTTAGTATACGGCCGTATACTGAACCCCTCAGGTGAAAACTGTGTAGTGAGTCAAGAATAAGGTAATAGAGGTTGTGTTTATTTATTTTAAGTTGCGATATGAACTTCTTATTGGGTATCTTCTTTGCAATTATCTCATCATTAATGGGGTCTGTGTCATTAATGAAGGTATAAAGTTTAAGTAGGTTGGTGCCTCCTTTATGCTTGGAAAGTTGCAGGAAAATATATCTCTTCTCGTTTTTTTTGAGAGCTTTTATCAGTTTAACAAGGTTTGAATTCTCCATTGGATTATTAACCTATAAATATTATAATAATCGATTTAGTATAGCGAAAATAAGAAATTAATGAATAAAATACAATAATTTAATGTTTTATTAACAGTTGGATTATTAACATTCAGGTTAAAAATGGTTTCAATATCCTACTTAGCTGGGGTAAGTTTGAGTCCCGAAACAAGTCATTATACCTGGCAAATGAAAAACAAAAAGTTACTTGCTGCAAAGTGGGTGACAATCCTTCTGATAGCAGTTTTAACTGCAAATGCACAAGAGAAAAAGGCTTCTTCTCATGCAACTATTGTTCCAAAGGTTTCATTACAGAGCCAGGAAGTAAACCAGCAACCCGGAAATGATTATAAAGTTAAATGGACTGCAGAGCCATTTGACCATAAACTATTTATAAAGAACGCAGGGCAGTTTAACAAAGATATTAATACCAATGATAAAGTAATATATGGCGCACAAGTGGGTAGGGCAAATGCATACTTTACAAATAACGGGCTTATATATAAGTATAAAAAGTTAAGCGAACCTAAAAGGAAAGAAAGTAAAAAAGAAGTAGAAAAGGAAATTAGTGGTGAAAAGGATCAAGATGAAACACACTATGCCAATATAGTATGGGTAGGTTCAAACCCTAATGCTACTATAGAAGCAAATGAGAAACAAGAGTATGATTATAAATACCCTTCCGGGATTGCTTCTACTATTTCTGTAAGTGTATATAAAAAGATTACCTATTTAAATCTTTACCCAGGCATTGATGTAGAATACACTTTCCCTAAGGATAAGGATGGAATAGAGTATGCACTTATCGTTCACCCGGGCGCCGATCTGTCGGTGGTTAAATTAAAATATAATGATGTTGACAGTATTGGGTTAAATGAAGCCGGTGAGGTACTTGTGAAAACTGAAATAGGTTCAATAACCGACCATGCTCCTGTATGTTATTATAAGGATGAGAATACCTCAGTGAAAGTTAAGTATATATTAAATGGTTCTGAAGAAAGTTTCAAAATAAATGGTTCTTATGATAAATCTAAAACGATTATAGTAGATCCCTGGACAACTGCGCTGGTTTTTACAGCAGGCTATAATGACGGCTATGATGTGGATTATGATTACCAGGGCAACGTATATGTACAGGGGGCATGGGGCCCTGAACAATTGGCAAAATATAATAGTGCAGGAACAAAACAGTGGGTATTTAATGAAACCACACTTAATAATGGCTCCAGCCAGCCTTGTTATGGCGACTTTGCCGTTAACAGGAATAATGGCGAATGTTATTGTGTTGAAGGAGACAGGGAAATAACTACTGGTGCCGAGATATTGAAAATAAACACCAATGGTGTGTTAATGACAACATTTCCGGGGAATGTAAATTACCAGGAAATGTGGAGGGTGGCATATAACTCCTGTACCAACGACCTGGTTATTGCCGGTGGCGGAACGAATGCAAATAACCAGGCCGCTACACTTGATACAGCGTTAACCACAATTATTCTAAGAAACTCACTTGCGGCAACATGCGCGTATCATGATATGGTGCTTCTTGCATTAGACCCTAACGGTTCATCCTGTTACATGGCCTCATCAGAGTCTTGCGACTTTGCCTGTACACAAGCTTCTGCTGATGATAGGCTATTGAAAATGCCTTTGCCAAGTCTTACACCTAATACGTTTAATGTTTCGGCTCCTTCAGTAGGTAGTTTCCCAGAAGATATACAGGATGTAAATTATATGACATGGAGTGGCGTACCTACAAATGGATTTAATGGAGCTGCTTGCAGTACTAATTTCTTATATATGTATGATGGTGCCAGCGTTTGGCAGATCAATAAGGCTTCCGGAGGAGTTACAAAAACAAAAGCAATAGCAGGCGGCTCACAACAATCGTGGGGTGGTTTAGATGTTGACGGATGCGATAATAGTATATATGTAGGTTTTAAAAATACTGTACAAGTATATAATTCTTCATTGGGTTTAACGAGTACCCTTGCTGCTACCAATACAGTGTATGACATAATGCTGGGTCAGAATTACAAAACATTATATGTTACCGGGCATGGTTTTGTACAGGCCATAACCACGGGCTCTAGCGCCGTTACAACAATAAAGGTTACGAATCCTGCTACATGTGGTTCATGCAATGGTACTGCCAGGGCCGATTTGTCACTTTGTAGTACAATAGATACAACAGGGGCAACATATTTATGGAGTAATGGAGCAACAACCCACACAATAACCGGTTTATGTGCCGGCACATATAAAGTAACGATAACTCCTCCGGGTAATTGCCAGACTAAGTATATAGATTCGGTAACAGTAGCAATTGGTGGAGGACTCACAGTAACTGCAAATGCAGCTCCGCCATCTTATTGTACAGGTGGTTCAACTACGCTTACTGCAGGTGGGGCAACAACTTACACATGGAGCCCTGGCACAGGATTAAGTGCAACTACCGGTTCTTCAGTAACAGCAAATCCGGGAAGCTCAATTACTTATACAGTGACAGGAACAACAGGTGGATGCATCGGTACACAAACTGTTGTAGTTACTGTAACAGCCCCGCCAACGGTAAATGCCAATGCAGTTTCTCCAACTATTTGCGCAGGTAATTCTACCAATATTACAGCAACTGGAGCAACAACATATGCATGGAGTCCCGGTACGGGATTAAGTGCAACTACTGGTGCTACTGTTTCAGCAACACCAGGAAGTACAATTACTTATACGGTTACGGGTACAACGGGCGGTTGTATAGGAACAGCAACGGTTGCTATTACAGTTAATCCTAGCCCTACAATAACGGCAACTCCGGTTACACCAAGTGTTTGCCCAGGTGGTTCAACAGTAATTAATGCAGGTGGAGGAACAACATATACATGGAGCCCCGGTACAGGTCTTAGTGCAACTACAGGCGCTTCGGTAACTGCAACCCCGGGTTCAACAATTACATACACTGTAACAGGTACCACAGCAGGCTGTAATGGAACAGCAACAGTAGTAATAACTGTTAACCCAGCTCCGGTAATTACTCTTACTCCATCAACATCTATTTGTCCGGGTGGCAATATAACTCTTACTGCTGGTGGCGCATCTACATATACCTGGAGCCCCGGAGCAAGCTTAAGTGCTACCACAGGTGCCTCAGTTACTGCAACACCAGGAGGGACAACAACATATACCGTTACCGGAACCAGTGCTGCAGGTTGTACCGGCACAAAAACGGTTGTTATAACTGTAATACCATCATTAACTGTAACCGTAAGCCCATCATCTCCGTCTATTTGTTTGGGCGCTAATACTACTCTCACAGCAGGTGGAGCAACAACCTATACATGGAGTCCGGGTACAGGCCTAAGTGCAACAACAGGCACTTCGGTAACAGCTTCACCCGGAGGTACAATTACCTATACCGTAACGGGTAAATCAGGTGGATGCAGTGGTAAGGACAGTGTAACAGTTACTATTAATCCGACTCCTACAGTTTCCATAAATATAACCGGTATTTCAGCAGCTATTTGTGGCGGAGATACAATAGGGCTTTACGCCAGTGGTGCGGTAACATATAAGTGGACTCCATCGACCGGACTTAATGCAACTACCGGTTCTCATGTTATTGCTGGTCCCGGTACAACTACAACATATACTGTAACAGGTACGAATGCAAGTGGCTGTACAAATACTGCCTCAATAGTAGTTACGATATACCCTACACCTACGGTAAGTATTTTGCCATCTGCACCGGGTATTTGCCCAGGCGACAGTGTAGCACTTAAAGCTTCCGGTGCAACAACGTACACATGGGTTCCTTCAACATACTTAAGTTGCACTGCATGCCCTAACCCGGTTTCTACTCCAACGGCAACAATAACATATACGGTGGTTGGTAAAGGCGCTGGAGGGTGTACATCTACCGACAGTGTTACAATTACCGTGGCGCCTAAGTTGAATGTAACTATCACACCATCATCATCATCAATATGTACAGGAGACTCTGTTGTGCTTAATGCCAATGGAGCATCAAATTATACATGGAGCCCGCCAGGGGGATTAAGTTGCAGTAGTTGTAGTAACACTTCAGCATATCCGGGCTCCACTATTACTTATACCGTAACAGGTACTTCATCGGGTTGCGTGGGTAAAGACAGTATTACCATAACTGTAAATCCTACACCTACCGTTAGCATAGCTATAACCGGAATATCGCCGGCAATATGCCCGGGTGATACGGTTGGAATGATAGCCAGCGGGGCTGGCACATATACCTGGAGCCCATCTACAGGTTTAAATGTAACAACAGGAACACATGTAGTTGCTTCACCAACTGTAACAATAACATATACTGTAACCGGTGTTAATGGCAGTGGATGTAATTCAACAGCAACACAGGTTATTACGGTTTACCCTACACCAACGGTTGCATTGTCGGCTGTACCTTCATCAACAATATGCTCAGGTACGACAACTACTATTAATGCAACGGGTGCAAGTAACTATACATGGAGCCCCATTTCAAGTTTAAGTGCCTCAACCGGAGCCTCTGTAATTGCCGGCCCTAATACAACCACTACTTATACAGTAGTAGGCGCCAGTGGAACAGGTTGCAGGGATACTGCACAACCATCAGTTACTGTACATACATAATATGTCGGAACAGATGGATTAACATTAAATGGCCCCGTGCCTGTTCCAAGTCCATTATTCCATGTGAAGGTATACGAAGGTTTCCCTCCGCTTGCATTTACACTTACTGTACCTGTTTTACCAAGGCATATTGAATCATTTGGCATAGTAACAACAAGTGGTGCATATAAATAAACCGAAGTTACTGCTGAGTCGGAACATTTGCCATTTGAAGCGTAAACTGTATAATTAGTTTCCGAAGCCGGAGAAACATTTATACTGCTTGTTGTTGCTCCCGTACTCCATACATAATTAGCTGCTGAAGTATTGGCAGTTAGGGTAGCTGATCTTCCCGGGCATATTGTATCATTCCCCGAAGCGCTGATACTTACAGTTGGGATTGGATTAACACTCAACGCAAATGTTGTAGTATCATTGCAACCTCCTGCGGTTCCAACAATAGTATAAGTAATAGTGGAGCCCGGATTGGCTGTCGGGTTGCTACAACTCGTACAACTTAATCCCCCTGGCGGGCTCCACGTATATGTTGATGCTCCCGTTGCCGAAAGCGAAGTATTGCTACCCTGGCATATAGTTGTATCGATTGCCGATACGCTTATAGTTGGCGTTGGGTTAACGGTTATTGTTACAGTATTGGTATCGTTACAGCCTAATGTGTCTGTTCCGATAACAGTGTATAAAGTAGTGGAGCCCGGATTGGCCGTCGGGTTGCTACAACTCGTACAACTTAATCCCCCTGGCGGGCTCCACATATATGTTACCGCCCCTGTGGCAGAAAGCGTAGTGCTGCTTCCGGCGCAAATAGTAGGCGATGATGCTATTGGTGTTACAATAGGAATATCTACTGTAACTTTTACACTGTCTTTTGAAGTGCAACCTGAAGTTGTACCTGTTACGGTATATATGATAGTGGAGCCCGGATTGGCTGTCGGGTTGCTACAACTCGTACAACTTAATCCCCCTGGCGGGCTCCACGTATATGTTGATGCGCCACTTGCGCTTAATAATATAGAATTGTTTTTGCAAACTATTGCTGAAGGCGGAACCACAGTTACTGTTGGTGTAGGTGAAACGGTTACTATTACAGTAGTAGTATCAACACAGCCACCGCCTGAAGTACCTGCGAGTGTATAGGTAGTGGTTGTTACCGGATTAGCCACTACAGATGTTCCGGTAGTAACATTTAGACCTGATGCAGGGCTCCATGTATAATTAATAGCACCTGAAGCTGTAATAGTTGTAGACGTTCCTGAGCATATTGTCGGACTGGCAGGTGTGGCTATAACATTCAGTATTCCTACATTAATAGTTACTGAATAGGTCGAACTACATCCTCCATTAGTACCTGTTACGGTATAAGTAATAGTGGAGCCCGGATTGGCTGTCGGGTTGCTACAACTCGTACAACTTAATCCCCCTGGCG
>JABCZW010000073.1:10240-10465 GCA_013289475.1 Bacteroidota bacterium | reverse complement strand
GACTGTGACGGCATGGGTAAAATGTATCAGCACCAGCAGCGAAGGTAGCTGGGCTGGTATAGTAGCATTAAATAATTCGAATAATAGTGCTAGCGGTGATGATGGTCAGTTTTGGCTTCATCATAGCAGCGATAACTCAGTATTTGAATTTGCAGTTGAAAACAGTTCTTCAAATAGGGTCTATGTGCAAAGCGTTACTGCCCCTGTTACAGGCCAATGGTATCA
>JABCZW010000073.1:0-10230 GCA_013289475.1 Bacteroidota bacterium | reverse complement strand
GAGTATTAGAGGCGCAAACAGCTCAAACAGGTAAAATAAATGCTTATATCAACGATTATAACTTGGTGTTTGGAGAATGGGCCAATGCTGCAAATAGTAACCGCAGGTTTAATGGTGATATTGATGAAGTTACGATTTGGAATACCGCCCTTATTCAAACCCAGATACGTACTAATATGTGTAAAAAACTTAAAGGCGCCGAATCAGGCTTGATTGGTTACTGGCCTATGAATGAGGCATCGGGTAATAAAATAAGTGATTTAACTTCAAATGCGAGGACAGGTAAGTCATTGGCCGCAACTTCAGTATGGTCAGGCGCACCTATTGGTGATGCCAGCACTTATACTTATGGCGGAACTGATATTTCGCTCAACAATCCTACTTATGGAGATTCACTTGCCGTAAATAATTTCAGTTCAACACCTACAGGCATCCAGGTTTATCGCATTGACACCATGCCCAATTATACAACTGCTCCGTTAGGTTTTTCTGTACTTGCCACCAAGTATTATTATGGAGTCTTTATTATTGGCGCTACATCACCAACTTATAAAGTGAGCTATTACTATACTGGTAATCCACAGGTTGGTGTTGTAAGCTTGTTTGATATGGCAAGCCGTACTGATAATTCAGTAACTACATGGTCAGCAGTAGCGACAACATTAAATACCGGTATAAAAGCTTTCCAAAAATCGAGCCAAAGTGGAAGAAATGAATACATACCTACATTGAAAACAGGAGGGTTGCCAATAAAACTCAGAAGCTTTACCGCAATTGCTAACGGAAACCAGGTAGACATTAACTGGGCAACAGAAACCGAAGTGAACAATAACTATTTCACTATCGAGCGCACAACAGATGGTGTTAATTATGAGGCAATTGCAACCGCTAAAGGTGCCGGTAACAGTGATGCTGAACTAAACTATAAAGCAACTGACGAATCTCCTGTTCAGGGCATTTCATATTACCGCCTTCGTCAAACCGATTTTGATGGAAATACTCAAGTGTTTTCCCCTGTAGCGGTTAATTTCTCAAATAACCTAAGCAATGCTGGTTTTACCTTAAATAATATATATCCTAACCCATTCAGCAGCAGCTTTACAATGACATTTAATAGCGATAAAGCACAGGAATTATCAATAGTAATTATGAGTTCGAATGGTATCGTTATAGATAATGATGTAATTAATTGTACTGAAGGCAATAATAACTACAGCTACAGCAAAGGTGCAATGCTTAGTACCGGAATCTACTTTGTATGTATAACCGATCAATCTAACGGACAAAAGACGGTACAAAAGATAGTTAAGCAATAACGCGATATTAAAAATACTTCATGGCAGAGATGAAGTAAAGCCCGTAAGGGCCAATGCAGGGAGAACAACTAAAAGGGGTTTCAGTTGTTTCTCCCTGCTTTTTTATGATATTTGTCATACCCATAATTGAACCTAATTATCCACATTATATCACCACCTGTCTTATATTAGCCATATATTAGTTTATTGAGTATGTATTCGGCTAACCCCAAATTACCCCATATAGCGTGAAAATACAGAAGAAAGTAATTTATGTATTCAGTTTGGCTTTTACTGCACTGATAAGCCTTTCCATTTATTCATATTACAACACCCGTATTGGCTCTCATTCTGCCGAAATGATTTCACATACGCAAGACGTGTTGTATAATACCGAGCAAATACTTGCTGTAAATACTGAAATGGAAGATGCTGCACGCGGATATGTTCTTTCCGGCGATAAGAAGTATATAGATGGATGTTACAAGGCTTCAGTACTTGCAAACGAGCATTTGCATAAACTACAACAACTGGTTATTGATAATCCTTCTCAAACAAAAAGAGCGACTCAACTCAGCACACTTGTAAATGCAAGGATAAGTTATTTATATGACGCTATAGATGCAAAAAACAGGTCAGTTAAAAGTGCGGGTGAAATGCTGGAACAAGGCAAAGAACAAAAAATGGCGGATGAAATAAAGGAAATAACTGCGCAGATGCAAAATGAAGAGAATCGGCTTTTGAGCATAAGAATGGCCGATAACCAGGTTGCAATACATCGATCCGTTTTAACCATTATGCTAAGCTGTAGCATTGCTTTTATGTTTGGTGTATGGGTATTGTATAGCCTTAATGGAGACATGAACAGAACCCTGCTTGCTGAAAATGCTGCAAAGGAAAGTGAGAAGAAATACAAAGCAATGGTTGAAGAAGCCAGCGATGTGGTTTATACTTGTGATTATAAGGGTGATTTCATTTTTGTAAATCATCGTTCTAAAGAACTAACCGGATATGAACCCGGGGAATTAATGGGTAAGAGTTTCGTATATCTTGTTGTGCCTGAAATGCTTAAAGAGGTTAGTGAATTTTATGGAAAGCAGTTTAAAGAAAGAACACCGGAGACTATATTTGAATTTCAAATACTACAGAAAGGAGGCAAGAAGAAGTGGGTTGAACAAACAGTGGCGCTTGTTTCCGAAGGGAATAGAATAAAGGACTTTCAATGTATTGTTCGTGATATTGAGGTAAGAAAGAAACTGGAACAGGAACTATTTGAAAATAGACAAAAGTTTCAGACACTTTTTGACTCGAGCCCTTTTGGTATAGCTGTTTTTGAGCTTGACCCCGGTAGGATACTCGATGCTAATACTGCATACCTTAATATGGTGGGCTTTACCAGGGAAGAAGCCATAGGCCATACACCAATGGAGCTTCGGATTATTGACGCTACGCAGCGCGCCAGGATCGTTGATCAGGTTAAAAAAGAAGGCTCTATGAAGAACCAGGAGCAAATTATGTATCATCGTTCCGGGAGGCCTATTATATGCCTGTTCTCAAACCAGCTTATAGAGCTTAGCGGGAAACCATACAGCCTTGTACTATTTACCGATATTACCGAACGCAAGCGATTGGAAACACAGTTAATAATTGCTAAAGATGAGGCCGAAGAAGCAACTAAGGCCAAGGAAATGTTTTTGGCAAGCATGAGCCATGAAATCAGGACACCTATGAATGGTGTGATAGGTATGGCTAATTTACTCGCTGATACTAAACTTGATATCGAGCAGGACGAGTATGTAAAAGGTATAAAAGATTCGTCGCAACGCCTGCTTACAATCATTAACGATATACTCGACCTTTCGAAAATAAACTCAGGCAAGATTACTTTTGAAAATGAGCCATTCAATATAAGAGAACTTATAAAAAATATTGCCTTTACGCTTGGTATACGCGCAAAGGAAAAGCAAATTGCCTTTAATGCGCATGTTGATGAGGTCTTGCCTGAATATATTATTGGCGATTCTGTAAGGCTCTCACAAATATTATGGAACCTGGGTGGTAACGCTGTTAAGTTTACTGAAAAAGGTAGTGTGAACTTAGATGTAAGTATTAAAAGCCAGAACAGTGAAGCGACCTGCATCACCTTCACAATTAAGGATTCAGGCATTGGTATTCCCCAGGAAAGATTATCTGTCATCTTCGATCCGTTTGTGCAGGCTGATGTCAGCACTACCCGTAAGTACGGCGGAACAGGGCTTGGGCTTAATATTGCAAAGAAACTAGTTGACTTACAAGGCGGCACTATTGATGCAGAAAGTAAGCTGGGGGGAGGCTCTACTTTTTCTTTTACAATTGAGTTTAAGAAATACAATGCACAACTTCAGGAGGAGACGCAGGTTGCAGTTGGTAAGACAAAGGATTTGAAAGGTTTAAATGTGTTATTTGTAGAAGACAACAAAGTAAATCAGCGTGTAGGTGAGCGTACACTGGTTAAGTGGGGTGCGAATGTGGCTATTGCCGAGAATGGGAAGATAGCTATAAATATGCTGAATGAGAAATCGTATGACCTTATACTAATGGACCTGCAAATGCCTGAGATGGATGGTGTTGAGGCTACTCAGTATATACGTAAGTCAATGAAGCTGCCTGTATCTCAAATACCGATTATAGCCATGACTGCATCAGCTTACAGGGGGGAATATAACAAGTGCATTGAGGCAGGTATGAATGATTATCTATCAAAGCCGTTTAAGCCTGAGGAGCTATACAGTATGATAACAAATTTGATTTAGCTACCTTAAAATTAACTCGGTAACTACTTGAGAGCCTACAAGCGCATTCAGGTCCTTAATTAGCTTACTCGCGGAATATGATAACTCCTGACGTAAGGGCGCAGAATCAATAGTTACAATTAACTTGCTGTTGCTTATATAAATATCTTTAGTGTGTTTTGATATAAGCGGGCCAACTGTTTTCTCCCATGAACGGATTAATTTATGCTCGTCAACTTTGTCATCTAAGCGGTAAAGCTTAAGCATATCTTTAATAGCATCACCTAACTTTTGGTCGTTACTGCTTCTCATTGCTGTACTAAATTAGGTTCAGCAACTTCGTTCAGGTTTCCTTCACTTATAGGGAATATTTTGTAGTCCTTGCCTTTTTTATCGAGTAGATTTTTCATCCGTGTATGGCTGGTGTCGGTAATAAACACCTGTTCAAAATCTTTCCCGGTTACCATATTGATCAAATAACTTACCCTATCCTCATCAAGTTTATCAAAAATATCATCGAGCAATACAATAGGCGAGAAGCTGAAATGTTTTTTCAAAAAGTGGAATTGCGCAATTTTTAGCGCTATGATGAATGATTTTTGCTGTCCCTGCGATGCAAATTTTTTCAACGGATGGTCGTCTTTTAAAAACACCCAATCATCCTTATGGACGCCTGTTGTAGTATAGTTTACTGCCCTGTCTTTATCAATGGCTTTAGCAAATAAGTCAGCATAATCGCCTTCGGCTATCTGGGAAGAGTAGGTGAGGTTTGCAATTTCACGCGAACCTGATATTTCGTTATATACTTTTTCAAAAATTCCGGTAAACGATTCTGTAAACTCTTTTCGCATCCTGAATATTTCTTTGCCCTTTTCAATCAGCTGTTCATCCCATATTGCCATTAAGGTATCATCCCATTGGCGGGTCTCAAAAAAGCGCTTCAACATGGCATTGCGTTGGAGTAAAGCTTTGTTGTATTCAATCAAGTTATGCAGGTAGTCCGAATCAATTTGTGATAATATACTATCCACAAAACGTCTTCTTACTTCGCTACCTTCATGTATCAGTTCAATATCAGTTGGCGATATCATTACCACCGGCAACAATCCTATATGTTCTGACAGGCGGCCATAATCTTTTTTATTCCGTTTGAATAGTTTGCGGTCGTTTCTTTTCTGGGCGCAATAAATTTCTTCGGTTTCATCGTTTTTATGAAACTGGCCTTGTATAACAAACATATCCTCATCGTGGAAGATATTCTGGTTATCGAAGGAATTGAAATAGCTTTTACAAAATGACAAATAGTGGATGGCATCTAACAAATTGGTTTTTCCCGCACCATTATGCCCTACAAAACAATTAACATGCAAAGTAAACTGCATGTTCACCTGGCGATAATTCTTAAAATTAAGTATGGCTAAATTATCTAAATGCATGGCCTCTGTTTTCCTGCCCAAATTTACCAATTAGTTGGGAGAATAGGGTATTTTATTCAATTATCCACTTACCCCTTGCCAGTATCTTATTGTTTTGCATTAAAGACCATATATATGTACCTGTTTCTAATGTATTTACCCTTATAGTGTGCATAGTGCCTTCTCCAATTGGTAATTCCTTAACCTTTTCTCCATTCACGCTGAATACCAAAAGTGTACTGTTGTTTAAAGATTGTGTCGTATGTATCATAATGGTCGTTTCATTATGAAAAGGATTTGGATAGATATCGACTTTTATATCCGGGTTATCAGAAATAGAATTTATGCCAGTAGTGATTTTATTTATGGAGGTAGAATTAAAAAAGGTATTTTCTTTACCTGTACGCAAGTCACTCCAATCAGCATAAACGTTAGAATCTGTAACTGCACATCCCAGGAAATCATCGCCGTGGGCAATATTTACAATAGCAGGAGAAACAGTATCGCTTATGCGGAAATTGGTAGTATACGTATTGCCTCCGTCTTTTGATAAGGTACCGTAAATCTGGAATGCAGCACTATCTCCCTTACCTGTATTCCTCCTGTCTCGCCAAACTGCTCCATAGGTTCCGTTAGCAGCAAAACTGCCCCATGCTAAATCATGGCAGGTGTCGTATGCGCCTATTTTGTCATCATTCAGGCGAACAGGTGCGTTCCAGGTTACTCCGGCGTCGTGGCTATTATACGAAACAATATCGGGCTCGCTAAAATGGTTAGTTGGTTCTGTAATAATAAGGTTAGAAGTATCGGCAGGATTGGAAGCAAATGAAAAACCACCCTTTAACAGAGAATCTGCCTTAGGAATCTCGTCAGCTAGGGAATAAGTATAGGCAATATAAGGTGTGAAAGTAGCACCACCGTTAAATGATTTAATTACCACTAGCCTTAGATAAACAGAATATTTGGTGTAATAAGAAATATAAGCGGCATAAAAAGTACCATTGGCAGCAACTGTTGTAAAAGCGGTGGCATCAGTTACAGTGCCTGACGGGATACTGTCATCCAACCGTTTAATGGGCGACCAGGTTGCACCACTATCGGCAGAATATGTAAACCAGGGGTAATGAGGTTGAGGAGTAAAGTAGGCATTCTGGCTTGTTAAATAAACTCTTCCGGAATAAGGGCCATTGGTTCCATCGGCAGCTATCCAGGGGCGGTCAATTGGCAAGTTGGGCTGATCTTTCCATGAAATAGCTTTTATAGGAGTTTTCCATGTAATTCCTCCATTTACCGAACGAGTAACCATTATATACCCTGAATCGGATGTCTTTAGGCCTGAAAGGTCGATATAAGCAAGATATATACAACTGTCTTTACCAAAATAAATACTTGGGTCGGCACAGGTAAATTTAGGGTGAACATGGGGTAGTATTTGTAAAGTGCTCCAGGTTTTGCCTCCGTCGAAAGAAGAACGGGTGGCCATGGCGTTCTCAAGATTTGTTAACGAAAAATACATCCATGCCGTAACCAGGTGTTTTGGGTTTTTAGGGTTTACTGCCAGGTAACATTCACCATCCCAATAAGGAGAATTGGATAGATTGATGTTCTGCGAAAATGATGGTTTGAAAAAGCAAACCAATAAAATGAAAAGTAAAACTTTCTTCATGATAGTATGACAAACTGAAGGTAAATAAGTTTACCCTGTTCGTTCTTTACAAAGTTATGAAATAAAAAAGTCCCGCATTAATGCGGGACTTTTTTATTTAAAACTAACCAATTATTACCTGTTAATTATTGCCTTTGTATTATATACTTTGTAAGGAGTAATTACCTTTACAAAATAGGTTCCTGCAGATACACCTGTAAGGTTAACATCCTGCATTATCATTCCGTTTACAGAATGTGAAGTTGTTGTATAAACTACTTCACCAAGAAGATTAGTTATTTGCAACTCAGCATTTTGGTTGCCTTCCATTCCGCTAATAGCAAACCTGAAGATACCATTATTCGGATTCGGATATAGCTTGAGATCAGCATTGGTATTTATAATATTTGCAATACCTGTAGGTTTACCCACATCAACTGTCATTTTATAGGTAGATAGGTCATATTGCTTAATGCCACCATCGCGGTTTGAGCCACCACCTCCATTATGGGCTATGATTGGATACTTAGAGAACCAAATGGAAAGTGTTACAGTATGTGTACCGGGATATTTGTATACATGCATATATGAAGGCATATTTATTCCCGTATCTGCAGAAGTACTATCACCAGGGTTCCATGCGTAAACGGTTAGTGCATTGGTGCCAAGGGAAGTACTTGTATAAGTATATGTATAGCCACCTGCAGTATCAAAATTGTTATAACTGGTAAAGCTAGCATGTAATGAATCTGCAGTAGATATGGTAAGATTAACGTAAACTGAATCTATGCAATAAGCGCTACCGGTATCTTTTATAACTAATGAAGCAGTATATGTACCATTAGACTTATAGGCATAGTTTAAAATATTGCCGCCCAATATTGCAGGAGAGCCATCACCGGGTGTCCAGAAATATTGTGTTCCTGCATAAGTACCCGTCGAAGTGCTTGCAAAATGAACTAGCCCTTTGGTAGTATCATTAGTTTCGGTAAAAGATGCACTTAAAGTACATGCCACAGTTACATTACTTATGGTAACAGGTATTGTAATGGAATCGGTGCAGGCATAAGGATAAGTTGATGTGGTTATCAGGGTTACATTATAAGTGCCATTGGCCGTATATACGTAATTAAAATTTCTGCTTGAATCTAATGTCGTTCCATTGCCTAGTCTCCAGGTAAAATTAAGCGGATAACTTAAAGAATCATGCAACGTGGTTTCGCTGAATGTTATATGGCCGTTAGGGCCAAGGGTATATGTGAAATTGGTATTCCGGTTACATACACTACTGTCTGCGGTATTTACAAGAATACTATAGTAGATAGAATCTGAACAATAGGCAGTGCCTGTATCTTTTATAGTAAGCAATACAGTATAGTAATTTACATAGGTATATGTATGTGAAAATGTGTTTGTGCCTTTTATTGCAGGGCTTCCGTCACCGGCATTCCAATAGTATTGCGTTCCGGCATAAGTCCCTGTGGATGTGCTGGTGAAACTAACCTGTCCCCCAGCGTTAATAGTATAGGTATAATGAGCACTTAGGGTACAGGGTACAGTTATATTGTTAATTATAACTGCTACAGTATCCGTGGCAGTGCAGGACCCTGTTGAATCATTAATAGTAAGCACTGCTTTATAGGTGCCATTAGCGGTATAAATATGAGAATAGTTAGTAATAGTAGAAGCAGGGCTTCCATCACCCGGGTTCCATAAGAACCTGGTTGTAGCTGTATCAACCGAATAACTGTAAGTAAATTTTACATGCCCGTTTACTCCAAGGCTATAGGTAAAGGTTGCGGAACAGGCTGAAACTATATTTATAAAACAAATACCTGCCGTAACAAGTAATGTTTGCAATACTTTTTTCTTTAATGTATTTGTTTTCATGATGGTGTTTGGTTATTAAAAGAAATCCCGCATCCTTCAATAGGATGCGGGACAAATTAAACTTTATTTATTAATTATTGTTTTTGTATTATACACTTTATCAGAAGTAACTATTCTTACAAAATAAGTTCCTGCCGATACACCTGTAAGGTTAACATTCTGCATTATCATTCCGTTTGTTGAATACGTATTTGTTGTATAAACTACTTCGCCTAACAAATTGGTTATTTGCAATTCGGCATTCTGGTTGCCTTCCATTCCTGTAATTGCAAGCCTGAACTCACCATTATTTGGATTAGGGTAAAGTTTTAATTCTGCATTAGCGTTAGTAATTGTTGCAATACCTGCAGGTTTGCCCACGTTAATTGTCATTTTATATGTAGATAAACTGTAGTATATGATGCCTGCATCGCGCTTAGTTGAATTGCTTCCGCCGCTATTGTGTTCCATAATTGGATAGCTGGCGAACCAAATAGAAAGTGTGACGGTGTGAGTGCCCGGATATTTATAGATGTGTTGGTATCCCTGCATATTCAAACCTGTATCTCCTGCAGTAGTGTCACCCGGTTCCCATGCATACATAGTGTTGCCATTCACACCGGTAGATGTGCTCGCAAAATAATAATCATAGGCGCCTGAAGTATCAGATGAATAGGTGACAACAAAACTTGAATGTAATGAGTCTCTATTTGAGATATTTAACATTTCTTGTACAGAATCTATGCAATAAGCGCTACCGGTATCTTTTATAACAAGCCATACAGAGTAAGTGCCATTCTTTGTAAAATCCATATTAATGCTGCTTCCGCCATGAACAGCCGGAATGCTGTCATATTGTCTCCAATAATACTGGGTGCCTGCATTAGTACCGGTAGAGGTACTGGCGAGATGCACCAGGCCAAGTGTAGTATCATTAGTTATGGTAAACATTGCGCTAAGTGTGCAGGGAGTAGTAACATTGGTAATAGTTACTACTTCACTAAGCGAATCTCTGCACGAACCACTATCAGATATAACTGCAGTAAGGTTAACTGTATACGTGCCATTAGAAGTATAGATATGGTTATAAGTATTATTGGTTACTGATGCATTAGTGCCATCACCAAAACTCCAGTTCGATACCATATAGGTAATAAAACCAGTGGATGTATTATTAAATGTAACATGACCGTTTGCACTAATGGTGTAAGAGAAACTGGCACGCAAGTGACACT
>JABCZW010000072.1 GCA_013289475.1 Bacteroidota bacterium | reverse complement strand
CTGATTTGAAACTCCTAAGCATAATTGATATTGAACACTATGTTGCAGGCGTAGTACATAGTGAAGCCGGAGGAAGTAAACCATACGAATACTATAAAGTACAGGCTATAATATGCCGCACTTACGCCCTTAATAATTTAGCCCGACATATAAATGATGGTTTTGAACTTTGTGATTTAGTACATTGCCAGGTATACCAGGGTGACACAAAAAACCAGGATATTTTAAAAGCTGTTGAGGAAACTAAAGGCATTGTATTAGTTGATGAAAACAATCAATTAATAAATGCGGCATTCTATGCCAATTGCGGAGGACAGACAATTAACTCTGAAGATGTCTGGAATAAACCGCTGTCGTATTTAAAAGCAAGGGAAGATACATTTTGCTTAAACCAACCTGCCGCAAAATGGCAAAAACAAATACCGCTTAAAGAATGGAAAAGTTATTTAACAAGAAAAGAAGAATCACTTAAAAAAGATAAACTACCTGCATCGCATTGGGATTCGGTTGCAGTTGGCAGAAGAATTTACTTGTATGATAAAGGCTATTTAATTCCATTAAAGGAAATACGTACGGACTGGAATTTACATTCCACTTATTTTACAACTAGCATTGAAGGAGAAAACATAATTCTTCGTGGTCGCGGATATGGGCACCGCGTAGGTTTATGCCAGGAAGGAGCCATACATATGTCGCAAACCGGCTATAACTACGAACAGATTCTGCACTTCTATTATACCAATGTACAGCTTATAAATTACTCCATATTGTTCAACTGACATGGATATTAAACGCGGCCAAATACCACTTGCTCGCCTCTTTTTACCATTTGCCTGCGGAATAGCTTTCGCCCTCCACTATTCAGGATATCGTTCCTTTCTTTATATCACTCCTTCTCTATTTCTTCTCACACTTGCTTATTATTTATATAACAACAAACACGATACGGGTTATAAAAACCGTTGGATTTTCGGAACGCTTATTGCAGCATTTTTATTTTGTTCAGGATACTCATTTACTTTCTTAAACACGCCAACGGAGAGAATTTCTGACATAAGTAATCACCTGGAAAGCGATCCTCATACCTTTCTTGTCTCTATAGTTTCATCTCCAAAAGAAAAAGAAAAATCAATTAAAGCAGTTGGGGAAGTAAAAGGCATTATTAATCATGGACAGTTATTAAAAACAACAGGAAAGATTATGCTTTCCTTCCAGAAAGACACAATTGGAGACACTATACGTTATGGAGATTTATTGGTAGTGCATACTCAACTCGCTCTGGTTAAATCACCCATGAATCCTGATGAGTTTGACTATAAACATTACCTGGAACTAAATGGCATTTATTATGAAGCATTCGTACCCAAGCATTCATTTTCAAATACTGGTAAAAGTGATGTGTCATGGCTTCTAAGATTCACCGATAGATGCAGGCATAAACTCATCAATCTATTAAACACTCAAATAAAGGGCGACGAAGCCGCCGTTGGTTCGGCAATCTTATTAGGCTATCGTAATGATCTATCGCCCTCTGTTGTAGAAGAATTTACGGATAGCGGGACAGTGCATGTTATTTGCGTAGCAGGCTTGCATGTGGGGATTCTTTTCTGGATGCTCAACCTCTTATTGTTTTTCTTCGACAGATTTAAGCACGGGAAAATAATCCGTACCATATTGCTATTAGTACTTTTATGGTTATATGCGCTATTTACCGGCATGGCAACTCCTGTAATACGCGCAACAGTTATGTTTAGTTTTTTATTGGTTGGTAGGCAATTCAGCAGATATACCAACTCTATAAATACACTTGCAGCCTCTGCCCTATTAATGCTTCTCATTAATCCATTTTCGTTAGCTGATACCGGCTTCCAATTATCATATTTATCTGTGTTTGGAATACTAACCATATATCCCATATTAAATGGGTTATTTGAACCACGCCTATTTGTTATTCGTAAAATATGGGAGTTGGCTTGCCTTTCAGGTTCAGCTCAATTATCAATTGTTCCTTTATCGCTACTTTATTTTCATCAGTTCCCGAATTACTTTATCCTCACTAACATTCTGGTAGTTCCCCTACTCTCCATTGTTATCTACTCAGGTATTTTGTTTTTTATCACATCGCATATTCCATTTGCTTCAACTTTTGTTACCTGGGTATTCCATAAAAGCCTGTTGTTAATGAATCTGCTTGTTGGGCAAGCAAACCATCTTCCATTATATGTAACCAGAGGAATATTCATTTATCCTTTAGAAGCTATTTTACTATTTGCTTTCATTCTGGGCCTGTTTATTTTTCATCATAACAGAAAATACAGCACACTGATAATCTCACTTTCTGCATTTACTTTATTTCTTGGGGCACGCATATATCAAAACATATCTCACTCAAAACAACAACTATTTGTCGTGTATCATGTTTACAAACATAGCTCGGCTGCATTTATATCTGGCAGGCAAAGTGCAATGCCTTTCAGCAATATCGACTCATCTGATTTCAAATACCATCTTCAATACCATTTCTGGGAGAAAGGTATCAGAGATACTATTTCTATAAAACGTGATACGTCTTTAATATTACTATCAGGCCATTTAGCCACACGAAACAATTTTATACAATTCAATGGAAAACGGTTTGCGTTCATTCGTAATAATGATGATGTACCGGATAGCCTGCAAAAGTTTCCTGTTCATTGTATTGTGGTATCTGCTGCTTACAAAATGGGTATGGAAGCCCTACAAAATGCGTTTACCTTTGATACACTTATATTCGATTCGTCTATTGCTCCATCGCGCTTAAAAAAATGGAAGAGAGAATGTGATGAGCTTCACATTAAATATTATGATGTTAGTAAACAGGGAGCATATATTGAGAATGTTTAAATTATTGATTCATGGATAAAAAACAGTTAGCAGAAAAAGTAGTAGATGCTATGTATAGCAATGACTATTTCAGTCAATGGTTGGGGATTGAAAGGATAAAAATAGAGCCAGGCCATTGTATATTGAAAATGAAAGTGCGAAAGGATATGCTGAATGGTTTTGGAATAGCGCACGGTGGAATAACCTACTCTCTGGCTGACAGTGCTTTGGCTTTTGCATCAAACTCACACGGAAGAAAAGCTGTATCTGTTGAAACATCTATATCTCATACAGAACAATTGCATGAAGGAGATATAATTACGGTAAATGCTGAAGAGACAAAACTTTCGAAAAAAATTGGCATTTACCATATTACGGTTACCAACCAAAAGAATGAGAAAGTGGCCTTTTTCAAAGGTACTGTCTATCGTACTTCAGCCGAATGGTTTCCGGCATAGATTACAGGTGCAAGTTTTAATACCGGTTAACGTCTAATTACTTATCACACGTTTAATAATACCTATGTCTCTAAAAAAAATCGTTTCAGGCATTACTCTACTTGTGCTTTCAAGTTGCGCACCCAAAATGATATACAAAAGCAATTGGCAAACCAAGCCTGTTACTATTGATGGCAAAACCAATGACTGGGATGTACCATTGCGTTTTTTTGACACCAAAACAAAACTTAACTATACTGTATCGAATGATGGCGAAAACTTATATATATGTATAAGAGCAACTGATAATGATAATGTATCGGGCATTACCCGTAGGGGTTTACAAATATGGATAGATACAACAGGTAAAAAGAGCCACCAGGTAGGAATACTTTGCCCTATTCCCAAAGGATCTTCTTCCGAAAATGGAGAAAGGCATAAGAATGCCGAAGGCTCAGGAGATAATATGCAGCAACCATCCTCAGCATATACTGGCATGCCAGATACAATGAAAGAAAACCGAATGCATCGTCACTTTGTTGAGAATGCAAAACAAATGCACGTTTCGGGTTTTAAAACAGTGCCCGATGGAATTTTAGGTATTCCGAATACTTACGGTATTAATATTGGGGTAAGCTGGGATAACTCAAACGTCCTTGTTTATGAAGTATCTATACCATTTAAATCATTTTTAAAATATCCGCTTTTACCTTCAGATAGTTCAAAAATTATGGGCATTTCATTCAATTTTACTGTCACTCCGCAAAGAGTTGCCAGCAGTGGCGGTGGTGGTGGTGGTAGAGGAATGGGTCGTGGTGGAATGGGTGGCGGAGGTAGCGGCAAACATGGAGGAGGCGGTGAAGGTAGTGGCGCACCGGAACCGGAGCCTGAATCAATATGGACAGCATTCCGCTTATCGACTAAATGAGAAAATATCTATTCTAAAATAAAGATTAATAAACCATTCACCACCATCTGCAAAGTAGTGTTAACAAGTGTTAAATCAAAAAATAGCTTAACATATATTAACAGGGGCTATTAAACCTTTCACACTCAAGGGTAATACATTTGGTCAATCAAATACCTGATCGATTGATTAAATGACTACCAAGCTTTGTCCTTACTGCAATAGCGCTCAATCTATCTTAATGGGTAATGTCTATTGCTCCCATTCAGCGGATAATATGGCAAAGCTTGATAATGGGTCGATGATGTTACGCTCAGATAACCTTGAAGAAACTGCGGACCATGTTTCCCGCCTTACCATACGCCTTTCTCTTAATGGAGAGCAATACTATCGGGTTGGTAGTCACGATCATGTTATTAATCCAAAGAGTTACCTCGTAATTAACCAGGGCCAGCATTACCGCACTGCATTTAATGGGACTGAGGGCCAGGAAATGATCTTGGTTGCATTTAAACCCAGTTTTGTATCAGGAGTTTTACAATCAATTGTAACATCAGAAGACAAGTTACTTGATGACCCTTTTAAATCGGCTGAGCAGCCGGTAGCGTTTTTCGAAAAATGCTACGATATGGATGAGGAGATACAAATTATTTTCAGCAAGCTCAGAAAATTAATGGACGAAAAGGATCTTGGTTGGAAAAAAGAATTTGACTTGCAAAGTATATATGCAACTCTACTCCTTCGGTTGTTGAGTGTGCACAAAAATCTAAAACAAGACATTGACCAATTGAAAAGCGCCAAGCTTTCAACCCGAACTGAATTATTCCGCCGCCTTACCATTGCAAAAGACTATATGGATGCACATCCTGAAAAAAGGATAAGCATTGATGAGGTTTCACAAATAGCGTTCCTTTCTCCCCATCATTTTAAAAGAGCATTTAAGGAATTATTCCATACTACCCCTCATCAGTATCATGTGGAGAAGCGGTTAGAATACTCACGCGAATTGCTGAATGAAAGCTCTAATAAAATTGAAGATGTTTGCCGCAAAGTAGGGTTTGAGAACTCCAGCTCATTCATCCGACTTTTTCGCGAACACTATGGCTGCACCCCAAGGGCGTACCCTTTAACAGGTATATAGGCCCTTACCTTTTACTTGCCCGGCAACTGCTTTATTTACCCGCGAGCCATAAACAACATTATGCACATTCCCGAGGAATAATGAAATGATCATTAGAGCTACCAGTAACTTATTCTTCACTTCCGGTTTATTTTCCGCAACAATTTCATTGTTAACCAATATTGCTTTTTTGCAGAGATATTCAAACTTATCATTGGCCAATATTTTCTCAATTTCATTATTTGGCAATAATTTCTTTATATCCTGGTACATCTGCCATGCTGTAGTGTATGATACTCTTATATCTCTCTGCAATTGTTTAATTGAAAATCTCCCTGTAGAACTACTAACTGCAGCAAATGCATAAAGCCAGCTTTTTAAAGGGATCTTAGAACCATGCAAAAAGGTTCCAGCTGTAACTGAGAAAGTTTTGCGGCAGGAACTGCAATGGTACCGGTTATCAATTTGCCGTGCACTTATTTTTTCTGATTGACAGTAGGCACACTTGTTCTTGGCACCCCACCGAAGCATTTCAAAATATGCTAACGCTTCTGCATCTCCCGGGAATTTGTTTTTAATTTCTTCGATACTCATTTTTTGTTTTTTTTAGTTCTAATCCAGGGAGAAAGAATTTATTATTATTAATTACTATCCATTTGATGAAGCTCTTTTCTTCTCATCTTCTGCCCCACCCTTACTTTTCAATGAAGATTGCGAGTTACCACCCAAATGATAAACAAATGAAATGTTTACCTCTCTTGTATCCCTTTTCACTAATATAGCTTGAGTGAATCCCGCAAAATTTGTAACCCCAACGGTTCGGTTAGTCCAGAAAATATCGTACGAGGTAATTTTTATACTTGCCTTATTCTTAAGTACTTTCATTTGCAATCCGCCCCCCATACCCCATTGAGACCCTATGGCCAGGTATCCTAAATCATAGCCCGAAGAATAAAAGCCATGAACTTCGCCGCTTATTCTTTTACTTATGGTGATATTGTTTTGTGTACTCAGGCCCCATTCAAACCTGTACGTATTAAGTGGTGAACTTGAAATATCTGCAAGATAATGGCTTTCGTAAAAGTCAATGCTCGTTGCTGTATTCCACCATTTAGTAACCTGGCTGGCAATGGTGCCATCTAAATTATAGTTATCACTCGAACTCAGATTCTCCTCCGTTTGTTCCACAATACCCGGCATTCCTGTATACGGTTGTATTACTGTTGTTATGGGGTATTGTGTATGAGTGTATGTAAATGAAACAAAATATTGCTGCTTAATACCATCCGTTAATTGAGCTATATATGAGCTTTGAGGTACCAGATAGGGGTTTCCGTTAAGATAGAAGGTAGGGTTTATATAAAGGCTGAACGGGTTTAATTGCTGATACGTTGGCCTATCTATCCTGCGCGTTACCGATAAGCCTAACTGGTTGTTTGCTGAAAGAGAATCATTAATGGATATATTGGGAAACAACTGAATGAAATTACGTGAAAAAGTTTGCCCGGTCGTTACCTGGTCTCCATTAGCAATAGTTTGTTCTGCTCTCACACCCGCCTGCAAACTTAATTTATGCATATTAAGGCTATATGTTAAATACCCGGCATTAATATTCTCAGAATACACAAAATGATTCGTTTGGGTAGTATCCAATGGTGCATCACTGTTTATTCCATCATAAATATTTACACTATTATCTGTTTTAACGTAACTGCTTTTAATTCCACCTTCCAATGACCCGTTACGCCCCAACTGCCCATCATAATCCGCCTTTATTGAATATATATCAAGTGCTCCGGGAAGGCTGCCATATAAATAAGAAGGAGTTGAAATTTCTGTGCTATTGGTGTTATAAAAATTGGTCGCTATATTTTGCAATGCATTTGTATTATACGCAGCATAATCAAGATTAATCAAAAGCTCCCTGCCGTTAGAGTCAAAACGATGCTTGACATTAAAATTACCTGCATAATTATTTACAGTACTTGGCGAGTAACTTTTTGTTTGATCAAATGATGTCTCATTATGAAGGCTATCATATACATAAGTGGTTGTCGATTCTGAAGGGTTAAACTCTGTAACCCCAACATCAAGAAATGCTCCGATTGTTGTTTTATCTGAAGCAAAAAAGTCTGCACCAATTCTTCCGCTATTTGTTATGTCAGGGGTTTTTAAAAATTCATTTTGCTGCGTACTGCTTAAAAACCGACTGCCATTATTAAATGTTGTCTGGAAGTTAATCATATTAACATTCCCATGATAAGAATAATTATAACTTCCAAAAATGTTGAATTTCTTAGTACGGTCATTGAAGCTAAAACCGTCGTTACTTCTGGGATATATGCCTTGCCCATACCCAACATATACAGTTGCGTTTGCACCAATACGCTTGTCCTTCTTCATAATAATATTTATGATCCCGGCACTTCCGTTTGCATCATACTTTGCAGATGGATTTGTAATGAATTCGATTTTATCAATAGATTCTGCCGGCATACTTTTCAATAAGTTAGCCAGGTCACTACCGGACATAGGCATAACGCGTCCATCAATCATTACCGTTACACCTTGTTTCCCTTTCATACTGATATTGTCGCTTGCGTCAACCTGTACACCCGGAGAGCTTTGAATAACATCAAAAACTGTTCCTACAGCGCTCATAATGCTATTCTGAACATTGACAACTATTTTATCAGCGAACACTTGTACCACCGGGTTTTTATCACGAATGACTGCCTCGTTAAGATTATTAGTTTGAGGAGATAGTTTTATGACAGGCTGAGTAAACACCTTTTGAGCACTATCTAACATAAAAGATGGCGAATAGTAATTCTGAAAACCGAGCTGACTGATATTAATTATATAACTTCCATACTTCACATTATTAAATTCAACTGAACCATCTTTCTCTGAAACGGCAAACTTTACCACTGAAGAATCTTTAGCATTAATCAACCGTGCAAAAACTCCTTCAATAGATTTTTGCTGATCATCATTAACTTTTAAATAAACACTTCCGCTTTGCTGGCCAAATACAAACTGGCTAACCAAAAGAGAAAGAATAAACAGGCTGGGTGTCTTTTGCATAGCAGTATTATTTGCCGTAAGACGATTACATCTCGCCTTTTGTTACAACAAATTTATCACCTGATTATCTGATGAGAATATGCGAAAAGTGTCAAGTTCCGGACTTAACTTTTTTTAACAAAGATTTGGTTAGAGTGATAAGATAAATGACTATCTATCAAATTTTAAGAAGTGCCGCCGGCTCGTTTCTTTTCATCCTCTGCCCCACCTTTACTGCGCATAGAGCGCGAAGTTGAAGAGCCACCGAAATGATAACTGAATGCTATACTAACCACACGAGTATCCCGTTTAATATCATAGTTTTCAATATACCCGGTAAATATTGCATATCCAAGCATGTTTGAAGTATAGAAAATATCAGTGGCATTCAATTTAATTGTCCCCTTGTTTTTCAAAATCTTCTTTTGCACTCCAATAGATACATTGCCGGAAGGCTTGGCATACAAATAGCCATCATCCCAACCGGAAGTATATGAACCATTAACATCTATAGATAACTTACTCTTTAAGGTAAATAAATTATCACTACTCACATCCCAGAAGAATTTTGTTGTATTCAAGCCCGCATTTAAATAATCAGCATTATAATGCGTATAATAACCATCTAGAATGTTCGTGCTTGTCCACCATTTTGCAAATGGGCAAACCAGCGTAATGTTGCCGCCATAATTATCGTTATAACTCAGATTTACCTGCGATTCGGCAATTACAGGCTCCTGGTTTCCGGTAACAGGCATCCAAACACTCGAAATTATACCAGTTGTTCGGGCATAAATAACGGACACACTATAATTCTGCTTATAAGTCTCCACAACTTGTAACGAATATGCATACTGTGGGAGCAACAATGGATTACCTTCAGCATAAGTGCTTGGGTCAACATAATTTCTGAATGGATTTAATTGTTCATAGGTAGGCCTGTCAAGTCTGCGACTAAAAGAAATTCCCAATTGGCTATTTTTTGAAATCGAATCATTAAAGTCTAAGTTCGGAAAGAGCTGGAAGCTATTTATATGAAGCAATTGATTAGTAGTTACCTGGTCTCCATTTGCAATAGTTTGTTCAGCCCTTAAGCCTAATTGAATGTTAGCCTTACCCATGTTCCTGGAATAAGTTGCATACGCCGCATTAATATTCTCTGAATAAATAAAATGATTGCTCTGTCCTGTATCGAGCGGTGCAGAAGAATTAATACCATCATAAAACTTCAGGTCATTATCTGTCTTCACGTAACTTGTTTTAATACCTGCCTCTAATGTTCCATTCTTACCAAATTGTCCATCATAGTCTGCTTTAAAGGAATATATATTCAGTTGGCCCGGTACATCACCATATAACAGATACGGGCTTGCCACAATATTGTTATTCAAATCGTAATAATTAGTCGTAAAATTTTGGGTAGTAAGGCTTGTAAAATCAGCATAATCAACGTTCACTATTATTTCTCTACCTAATGAATCGAATTTATGATTCAGGTTAAAATTCCCAGAATAATTATAATGAGAGCTTTTAACGGCACTATATGTATTATTATATGAGACAGGTTTATATGCACTGTCGAAAACATTAGCGGTAGTATTTCCGGATGCCGTATAAACCCTACTCATGCCATCAGCAATAAAACCAATTGTAGTACTTTTTGAAGCAAAAAAATCGGCTCCTACCCGCCCGGTTTGAGATGTTGATGGTATGGTATGATAATCTGTTTCGCTATATCCGCCGGTAAATTCATTGCCATTACTAAAATCGCGTGTACGGGGAGCATTATGAAAGTTTTCACTGTAAGAATAATTGGCATTCATAAAGAAATTGAAATTCTTTGTGCGGGAGTTTAAGCTAAACCCATCATTTGTTCTGGCGTACACACCTTGCCCATAACTTGTATTGATAGTGCCATTGGTACCAATGCGTTTATCTTTCTTTAAAATTATGTTTATAATTCCAGCAGTACCATTGGCATCGTACTTAGCCGAAGGATTTGTAATAAACTCTATTTTATCAACTGCATCTGCAGGCATTCCGCGCAGCATGTTGGCAAGATCAGAGCCCGACATAGGTGTTATCTTTCCATCAATCATTACAGTAACACCTGATTTTCCAACCATTTTAATATTGTCATCCTGGTCAACCTGCACCGTTGGCGAGCGTTGTATTACATCAAATA
>JABCZW010000071.1 GCA_013289475.1 Bacteroidota bacterium | reverse complement strand
TTGCCACCTAATCAGGCTAAAGTATTTTTCTCTGATAATGGCTCTACGTCGGTAGAGGTGGCTATTAAAATGGCCTTGCAATATCATCGCAACAAAGGGCAAAAGAAAACCAAGATAATTGCCCTGGAAAATGGTTACCATGGCGATACCTTTGGAGGCATGTCGGTGGCGGCGCGTAATGTATTTACCGAGGCCTTCAATCCATTATTATTTGATGTAATACATATACCTGTCCCTACTAAAGGCAGAGAGGACCAAACCTTAAAACAATTAGAAATAGCCCTTGAACGGGATGATATATGTGCCTTTTTGTTTGAACCACTGGTGCAGGGTGCCGGCGGAATGGTAATGTATGAACCGGCCATGCTTGATACTATGATTGCTCTTTGCAGAAGAATGAATTGCATAACCATTGCCGATGAAGTAATGACTGGCTTTGGCAGGACAGGTAAATTCTTTGCCACCAACTATGTGACACAAAAACCCGATATATTCTGTATGTCGAAGGGTATTACGGGCGGCTTTATGCCATTGGGCGCTACATCGTGCACACAACATATTTACAATGCGTTTATATCGGATGACAAAAGCAATACCTTTTACCATGGTCACTCATACACGGCTAACCCGCTTGCCTGTGCAGCTGCCAATGCCAGCCTCGACCTTTTAGAGAAAGAGGAATGCCATGAAGATGTGCAAATGATATCAGCTTTCTTTGCTCAACTGAAAATACGTTTTGAGAAACATACCAATGTTATTGATTGCCGTCATATTGGTACAATTTTAGCATTAGAACTAAAGACTAATGAAGCTACATCCTACCTCAATCCTTTATCGGAGCAGGTAACTGAATTTTATCTTAAGCGAGGTATTATTGTGAGGCCATTGGGCAATGTATTGTATTTCATTCCTCCTTATTGTATTACCGAAGCCGAATTAAAAATAATAGAAGCAGCAACAATAGATTTACTTAAAACCCTATGAAGAACTTCCTCAAAATTGTGTGGAAGTGGATTAAAAGACTTGCATTAGCCTTTTTTGCTTTAAGTATCCTATCTGTTATAGTATTTCGATTTGTGCCAGTGCCCTTTACGCCACTTATGTTATTGCGATGTATCGACCAAAAAATATCGGGAGAGCCTATTAAGCTTGATAAAACATGGGTATCACTTGATAAAATCTCTCCTAACCTGCCCTTTGCCGTATTTTGTTCCGAAGACCAGGATTTCTTCAAACATCACGGCTTTAACTTTAAAGCTATACAAGATGCTTTGAAGCATGACGAACATAGTAAGCGGATTGTTGGCGCAAGCACTATAAGCCAACAGACCGCCAAGAATGTGTTTCTGTCTGTCCGCAGAAGTTGGATACGAAAAGGCTTTGAAGCTTACTTTACAGTGCTTATAGAACTTCTTTGGAGTAAAAAGAGAATTATGGAAGTGTATCTTAATGTTATTGAATTTGGCAAAGGTATTTATGGTGCAGAGGCCGCTTCGGAGTTCTACTTCCATAAACACGCTAAAGACCTAAGTAAAGAAGAAGCTGCCGCATTGGCCGCTATATTACCCGATCCGCTTAAATGGTCGCCCGTACATTCAGGGCCGTTTGTAGAAAGCCGCATACAATGGATATTAGGCCAGATGAATGATTACGATGGCAAACTGGACTTTAGTAATCCGCCGAAATAGAATTACTTCTTTGCGGAAGTTGTTTCCATCTTTTTCATCTCAACATTGCACATAGTGCATTTTCCAGGCTTAGTGCTGGTCATATAACAATCGGGACAATAGTAGTCGCCCACTTTTACAAGCGTAACATCTTTATCCTTGGTGCAATTACCTGCTTTATCTGCAGTAGCGCCGCAAACAGGACAGCGGTATGAAGCAGCAGTTTTCTGCTCAGTCTTTGCAGGAGCCTTCTTAGTATCGGTTTTAGTAGTGTTTTTTTGTGCAAAAGCCCCCATACTGAATAAACTCAATGATATTGCAACTATTAATATTTTCATGTTATTTATTATTATTTATACAAATTTACTTTTATTACGATTTGGCCGTTGTAATCAACGTCATTAATTTTTCATTCAAACCAACCTGATCAAGGTTTTTAGCCAATACGATCCCATCTTTTCCAATAAGTATGTTGAAGGGTATCCCGCTGAAACCATATTGTTTTACAACCTGCGATTCCCATTTCTTAAGTTCACTTACATGAGTCCACTCAAGCTTCAATTCTTTAATCCCATTGACCCATTTTTCTTTATCATTATCCAGAGAAACGCCCAATATGGTGAAATTATTATTCTTGTATTTATTATATACCCATATCATTCCCGGCATTGACTCCCGGCAAGGCTGGCACCACGAAGCCCAAAAATCTATAAGTACTATCTTCCCTTTAAAGCTTGACAGGGAGATATCTTTCCCACTTGGGTCCGGTAAAGTAAAATCCGGAGCAGGAGAGCCAACTACAATTTTTTTGCTATTCTCTATATCTGGTTTTGAATTCTCTAAATCTGAATGAAACATACTAACGTAGCTCGATTTAGGATAGGCCTTTGTCATAGCATTATCAAGCGCATAATATGATGATGAATAATCTTCGATGGGTAACATTTGTATAAAAGCAAGGCAAGCAAATGAAGTTGGGTGTTGTTTTATAAAATCTGCTATATATGTTTTTTGAGGCACCATCATGTCATCATAATACTTCAACATGGCATATTGTAACGAATCTACCTTTACCTTGTTGTTACTATTCATGTTTATCAACGCATCAACAAGTCTTCTCATTGAATCCAGTTTCGTTTCAGTTTTCTTCATCTCATTATTCACATCGCAAAAAAGTTTAGAATCTTCAGAGCCTGTAACAGAGTATGTATTACCGAGGAATTGTGAACTGCCCTGAACAGCAACATGTTCATTGGAGTCTAGTATAAGAGTAGCATAATCTCCTTCACTAATACGGATGTTATAAAAACCTTTATGAATGCCTTTGGTATGAAACTCAAACTTTCCGCCGGCCAGAATTTTGGTGGAATCCAAATGCACAACTCCATTGGTAGTGAGGTTATCGAGGTAAATGTTCATACCTACTCCACCATCGGCAAGTGTGCCAGTTAGCTCAAATCCATCTGATTTAGAACTATTATTACAGGCAGCAAATACAACAATTGCAGATAAATAAGCTAAATGTTTTTTCAAGTTCATATACACTATTATTGATTTTTATTTATGTACGAAATTTACTTGTCTCTAGTTTTTCTCCAAGGCATCTTTCACCAACTGGTTTGCTATTTTAGGGTCAGCCTTGCCTTTCGAAAGCTTCATTACCTCACCCATAAACAAGCCCAGCAGTCCGGCTTTACCATTTTTATATTCTAAAACTTTTTCAGGATACTTGGCTATTGCCTGTGCTACAATTAGCTCCAACACACTACTATCACTTTCCTGTATCAGGTTATTCTCTTCCGCTATCTGCCGGGCAGTTTTAGCAGGGTTCTTAACCATCTCGGGGAATATGCGTTGAGATGCAATGGTATAACTTACTTTGCCATTCTCAATCAAAGCTATTATTTCAGCTATTTTAATTGCGGGCAAAGGGAAATCTTTTATGGTTACTGCATTTTGGTTGAGATATGATTTGATATCACCCATCATCCAGTTTGCAGCAGCCTTGTAATTAGTCGTTTGCTGGGTCAATTGCTCAAAGTAAAGTGCGAACTCCTTATTATCTATAATAACCGAAGCATCGTAATTGCTAAGGTTAAACGTGCCAGTATACTTTTCTAACAATTCCTCGGGTAATGGTGGCAAGGTATGCCTCACTTCATCTACATCTTTCTCAGTAACTATTACTGGGGGCAGATCAGGTTCAGGAAAATAACGGTAGTCATCGGCAGATTCTTTGGTACGCATGGTAAAGGTGGTGCCCTTAGTAGCATCAAAACTTCGGGTTTCTTGGGTAAGAATTTTACCTGTTTCTACTTCTCCTATCTGGCGCTCAATCTCGTGCTCAATGGCAGTTTGCACATTACGTATTGAGTTCATATTCTTCACCTCTATCTTGGTGCCAAACTTATTAGCGCCCTTTAACATCACCGATACGTTTGCATCGCAACGAAGACTGCCTTCTTCCATATTACCATCGCATATTTCAAGATAACGAACAAGACGGCGTAACTCCGTAAGGTATTGATATGCCTCATCGGCATTGGCAATAACAGGCTCGGTAACAATTTCTAAAAGAGGAACACCTGCACGGTTAAGGTCAATAAGGGTATCGTATGCATCCTGATCGTGTATGCTCTTACCGGTATCTTCCTCCATGTGTATGCGGGTAAGCTCAACGCGCTTCTTTCCGTCAGGAGTATTAATGGTAATATATCCTCCTGTGCATATAGGTGTTAAATGCTGCGTTATCTGGTAGCCTTTAGGTAAATCGGCGTAAAAGTAGTTCTTACGTGCATACTGGTTCTCGCGGGTTATCTTGCATTTGCAGGCAATACCCAACCTTATGGCAAACTCTATAACTCGTTTGTTCACCATAGGCAATGTACCCGGATGACCTAATGATATTGGGCTAACCTGTGTATTGGGCAAACCACCATATTCGGTAGAATCGCTGCAATAGGCCTTGCTCTTAGTTAGTAACTGTATATGTACCTCGAGCCCGATTATAGGCTGGTATTTATCAAAGATTGCTTTATCCATATGAGGCGTGAAATTACTACTTAATTGCAAATGGTAAAGCGCGTGCTTAGGGTTTACAAAAGTTTACACTTTTAGGGCAAACAAAACACACAACATATTGGTTATCAAAGAAATAAAAGTTAGGGAATATGAAAATGTGTAAACCCTGGCTAAACAACTGGTTATAAAATGATTTAGTTGCATATCATACACCAAAAGTTACTTAATCTCATTTCCGTTCCTATCATACTTTTTTGTTGCACCTGCCTTGCCATTCATATAAATGGTAGTACTTTTTAATTTTCCATTTTCATAGTACACTTTCTTCATTCCATTTTCTATATCATTTGTGTATGGGGCTTCAAACATTATATCGCCAGAATAATAATATGCTTTTACCACACCGCTTTTCTTGCCATTAGTGTAAGTTATTTCCCATCTCACCCTACCGGTATTATATGTCCAACTTGCTTTACCATTTATTATGGTATCAATATTTAAAGGTGCCTGGCTTTCACTGTTTATTACTGATGTATCTTTATCATCGAAATCAGTATTTTTCGAAATCAACTTTCCTGCCCTGTCATAATTTAAAGTTATGTTATCCCTGCCATTAAGGAAAATTATCTGACTCTTTAATACCCCGCTTTTGTAATACTCCTTTATACCACCTTTATCTGTAAAATTGGTTTCCCAGTTCAATTCTCCGCTTTCATAATATTGCTTCTCAATTCCTTTCTCCTTTCCATTAACATAAGGGCTTTCCCGTTTAATTTTCCCGTTTTTATAATATCCCTTTTCCATTCCGTTTTTCTCACCGTCAGTCATTGAAGTTTCTATTTCCAATTCACCACTTTCATAATATTTTTTTTCAATTCCATTTTCTATACCATTGCTAAATGGCACTTCGCTTTCCAATTTCCCATTATCCTTGTAATACTTTGCTATTCCGTTCATCTTTCCGTTTAAATAAGGCTCTAACCATTCTACATTACCATTTTTATAATATACTTTTCTTGGGCCTTTCACACTGTCATTATTATAAAGAGTTTCTTCTTTAAGCTTGCCATCCTCATAGTATTCTTTATACATTCCGTTTACTTTTCCATCAACAGATGGTATTTTACATTTTACTTTACCACTCTCATAAAAAACTTTCCCTACTCCATTGGGTTTGCCATCAATAAATGGTATTTCGTTATATAACTTACTGTTTTTATCATATCCTCGTACAATTCCTATAGGCTTACCGCTTTTGTAAACCACAAGTATATAAACAGGTCTACGTGGGTTCGGATTATAATTCAAGAACTCTGCCAACATATAACTACCTGAACTCTTTAATTTCTCATTGCCCGAATCTGCAATAACATTATTGTGGCGATAGTTTAAATATTCTACCCACTTACCTTCTTTTAAACTGTCCTTATTATATTCATTCTTTGCCTCCGTCTTATTTGTAAAGCCATTGTCGGACAAGATTTGCTGCCCCAAAGTGTTAAAGGCGAAAAATAAAAATAAAATTATTGTAAGTGCAGAACGCATATAGCTTTAATTCGTGGTTAAATTTAAATGCAATTTAAACAATTCTTAGCAAGTTCAATCATCCTTGAAAACCACTCATTTAAGCTTTTCCGTATATTTATGTTCTTAAGCCATTTAAATTACAGGTGAAAAAGTATTTTATATATTTCATATTTTCCATTTCTCACTACTCATTTTGCTATTCTCAAAACACAAAGATCGATTCTTTATATAAGGCTTTAAAAAAAGAGCACAATGACAGCATTAAGGTATTTACTCTTACGGCACTTAGTGACAACCTTACGGCGATAAGTAAATACGATAGTGCCCTGGCTTGTGCTAACAATGCTCTTAGCCTGGCAAATTCGCTTCCGCCAGGCATAGGCAAGTCTAAAGGCATTGCTGCTGCATACCGAATACTTGGGATTATTAATTACAGCCAGAGCAATTATCCCAAAGCGCTCGATTATGATTTAAAAGCGCTTACTGCCGACAAAGTAATAGGTGATAAAAAGAGCACAGCCAATGACCTCGGCAATATTGGGAGCATTTATTATATACTGGGTAATAGCGCCAAAGCACTTGATTACGGTAAGCAGGCTTTAGATATGGATAGGGAAATTGGCAACCAAAATGGTGTGGCAGCTAACCTGGGTAATATGGGTAATATTTTAATGGAAAGAGCCAGTGCCACAGCTTCTGATAAAAAAATAAGCGATTCATTATATAGAAAAGCGCTTAAGTATGAATTTGAAGCACTGGAAATAGAGAATCAATTAAAAAACAACAATATAGTTGCTTATATACTTAGCTGCATTGGCACCATTTACCTTTACCAGGCCAATTACCCCGAAGCACTGGAATATAATTACAAAGCATTATCTATAGACGAGGAAATTGGAAATAATGTTGGTATAACGCAGGATTTGCTCGTTATTGGAGAATCTTATTCAAAAGCAAACAATAAGAAACAAGCAAGATTGTATATTGATTCCTCTATAAATTTTTCTAAAAGCATAGGAGAAAAAGATATTCTGAAAAACGCTTATAAAAGCCTATCAGAATTAGATAGTACTGAAGGAAATTATAAGGCCGCCTGGGATGATTATAAAAAGCATATTGCTTACCGTGATAGCCTTGTGAACGAGGCCAACACAAAAAAAAACAGTGCAGGCGGAAATGAACTATGAATTTGAACAGAAACAAACTACTGAACAGGCCAAAAGAGATAAAGAACAGGCAATAGCAGAACAAGAGCGTAAAAGGCGTGATATTCTACTATATTCTTTTATGTTCGGCTTTGCCCTTATGCTTACACTTGCCTTTATTATATACCAAGGTTATAAGCAAAAACGCAGAGATAACCTTATAATTATAGAAGAAAAAAAAGAAGTGGAACGGCAAAAAGCATTAGTAGAAGAAAAAAACAAAGAGGTTATGGATTCTATCATGTATGCCAAATACTTGCAGGATGCCATACTTCCAACACTAAGCTCTATAAAACAACACCTACCCGAATCATTTGTATTATATAAGCCCAAAGACATTGTAGCAGGTGATTTTTATTGGCTTGAGCAAACGGGAGATTCAGTTTTAATTGCCGCCGCCGATTGTACCGGCCATGGCGTACCCGGCGCACTGGTAAGTGTAGTTTGCAGCAATGCCCTGAACAGGGCTGTAAAGGAGTTTAAAATAATAGAGCCCGGAAAAATATTAGATAAGGTTAGAGAGTTAGTGGTAGAAACTTTTGAAAAGAGCGAAAGCAATGTACAAGATGGGATGGATATATCTTTGGCATGCCTAACTCCCTCCAAAGCAGGGATGCAGGTGCAGTGGAGCGGCGCATTCAACCCATTATGGTACTTGCAAGATGGAGAGATGAAAGAAGTCGGTGCTGATAAACAACCTGTTGGGAAATTCGAAAGCCAGAACGTATTTACTACACACACACTACAATTAAAGAAAGGTGATGTATTATATCTATTCACTGATGGCTACGCCGACCAGTTTGGCGGGCCAAAGGGTAAAAAATTCAAATACAAACAATTCCAGGAAAGCCTGTTAGTCATTAGTAATAAAAGTATGGATGAACAAAAGCAGCCCCTTGAAGAAACACTTAAAGAGTGGAAAGGTGAATTGGGGCAGATGGATGATGTTCTTGTGATAGGAATAAGAATATAGGCATATTACTTAAATTACCGGCTCACCATTGGCATCGGTGGTAAGCACTTCACTCATATAATTCAAAAAGGGGCGCATTTTTTTTAATACATCACTTACCTTCCTTGCAAAATCAGGGCTCAGCACTTCTTTCTCGGTAAATTTATGCCTAAGGATAAACTGTTTGTAGCGAAGCAAATCTATTGCAGGATGTTTTTTATCGTAACCACGAGGAGCAGAACTTACCTGGTCTCCCATGATACCGCCAAAAGTTTTTATCAGTGTTTTATCTTTCAACATTTTGCGCCATTCATCGTGGCACATATCTATATCTTGCCTTATTCTTTTTAAATCATCTGGCTCCGGCCCCCAAAAACCTCCTGCCAAATAACAATTCCCCGGAGCGATATGAAAATAATAACCACCACGTAATTTCTTGGTCGCTCTTTTAAATCCTCCGCTCCAATGGTCACTATAAGGAGTTTTATCTTTCGAAAATCTCACATCCCGGTATATCCGGAACAAACTTTTCTTGCCAGTCGGAGTTTCAATCTTATCATGTTTATTCATTTCATTAAGCAATACATCTGCAAACTCAATAATATTCTCATGCGCTTTAAGGTATAAGTCCTTGTGCGCATTGAACCAATCGCGGTTATTGTTCTTTTTTAGCGTTTTTAGAAACTTAATCGATTCTTCTTTTATAATACCCTTTGCCATAAATGCTTCTTAGTTGTTTCAAATATAAAAAAAAGCCCCGCATTAATGCGAGGCTTTCATTATGCTTAATTCCGATTAATTAAATCCCCATTTTCTTACGAATATCTGCAGGGATAGAATTTTTATTTACCATAATACAGGTAGTCTTATAGAGGTAGTATGGTTGCGACACATAAAAATAGCCATTGCAATAGTTTTGTGTACCCCATGAATTCTTTACTATATAAAACTCTTTGCCTGTCTGGTCTTTTGCAAGGCCTGTAATCTGCATACCATGGTCATCGGTAGTAGCAAGGTTATCAAAAGCAGTCTGGCGCATTTCCTGTGTTATTTTCTTTTCAGTAATCGGGTTTGTAAACATTGAATCTTTTTGTGCTGCGGTCATGCTACCCATATCCGCTTCAGGGGCAATAGCAATACTATTTGCTCTTGCACTGAAACCCGGTTCGCTCACATCTGCTCCCCACTCTACTGTATATCCATTGGTAATAGCATTGTTGGTTATCTGGCGTAATTCATCCAAAGGCACGTTGTACGCTTCAGCATTTTCAAAATTATCTGATACTTCAAGAATAAATTTGCTGTAGAAAGGATGGTGTGTAAATGAAGTTACTTCTACATAATCATCAGGGTTAATACCTAAGTATTTAGCAAATGTCATAGGTGTATAAGATTTACCTTCGTAAGTGAAATCGGTAGGCACCTTGCCCATATACCCATCCAATGCACCCTGGAATGCAGCAAACCAGTTTGGATTAAGATGTCCTTCCGGAAGTTTTAACATTGCATCAAGCATAGCGTGAAGCACATTGTCCATTTCAGTAAATTCAGGCTTATCCATACCTTCAGGCATACCGGCATAAGCGCTCGATGGAACAATACCATACAATTTCACAGCATTAATTACGTCGTGCGGTTCGCCACCGTCGCCAAAATTCACCTTACCCATATAGCGCATATAGTTCTTCGCTTTAAGCAGGTACATATTATGTATAACAAACATTTGAGAAAGGTTAACAGTGCCTTTGCCCATACGCATCAATTCAGATTCTAAAAACGATTGGGTTGAAAAACACCAGCATGTACCTGAGTGAAATTGGTTCTTTACGCTGGTAGCTCCATTATCTTTTACAATGGTAAACTGGTATTTGCTACCTGCTTTATTGGTTAAAGGTATGTCAGGCTGCGTTGTAGCAGCTTGCTGTGCTATAACCGAGGAACTGATAATAGCCATTAGGGCAATACTGTTCCATATCTTCTTTTTCATAGGTTGTGTATTTATTATTATATGCGAATTGAAATTGATTACAATGAAATGAAGATCTGGTTAACAGTCTTCTTTTTTTTACCCATAAGTCCACGTGCAGTTTCTATTATATCATCAGGGCTATAACCGCACTCTTTATATAATTCCATTTGTGTACCATGTTCCACTACTTTATCTGGTATACCTAATCTGATAACATTAGCATTGTACTTATTGTCGGCCAT
>JABCZW010000070.1:2298-10599 GCA_013289475.1 Bacteroidota bacterium | reverse complement strand
GGAGAAATGGGCCGTCTGTTTATCGGGTTCGTAGCTCATGGTATCGCAATGAATGTTATAACTGGGATTGGTAAGGACAACGGTATCTTTAAAAGCGCATATCTTTCTCTTCATAAAATAGGTGCCGCGTCGGCTTACCAGCGTAGTGGCACTATCCTGCACTGTTCCACCATCCCAATAGTTTACCTTCGATGAATCAGCAACATAAATAAGGTGATGAGTAGTGAGTGTTAGCGATTTTTTTACATAACGTATATCTCCAAACATCAATGCCTGGCGGGTATCGCTAAAATAATGGATGGAATCTCCATATAAGTCCATACTATCTTTTTTGCTCAGGTGCACATGGCCAAAAGCACGGCATGAGTTATCAGTATAAACGTAAGCACTGTCGCAGTTCATTACTACGCCTGCGTTTTCCAGCTCTACATTGCCAATCAACCGTTGTGCTCCTTCACCCAATCGTTTGTCAAACTCAAGCGAATTGGCATGGTGTATGTTAATGGTCTGGTCTTTGACCGGCTTTAAATCGTCTTTGGTTTTTTTATCTTTTTGTGCCGAAGCAAATGAAAAAGTAAAAATCAGGCACAGGCTTAGTATACTTCTTAGTATGGCGGAAGTAAAAAGGCCTTTGCTTTTCATTCTGTTATTTTGGTTCAGCGTATGAGCGTCTGGCTGCGCTCAGGGCCTACAGATAATAGTTTTATAGGTACTCCAACGGCATCCTCCACAAACTTTATGTATTGCTTCAGTTCAGTTGGCATTTTATCGTACGAAGAAATATCATCAAGTTTGCCCCATCCCTTAAACGATCTATATACCGGTTTTATTTCAGTGTGCAGGTTATAAGGTAATTGATCAGTTTCTTTACCATCTACTATATAGTGTGTGCAAACTTTCACTTCATCAAATTCGTTCAGCACGTCAATCTTCATCATATCGAGCTTGGTAACACCATTGAGCATAATGGCACGCTTAAGCGCAGGTATGTCAAGCCAGCCGCATCTTCTTTTTCTTCCGGTGGTGGAACCAAATTCACGGCCTATCTGGCAGATTTTTTCACCAATATCGTCGTTCAATTCGGTAGGGAACGGGCCTGAACCTACACGGGTGCAATATGCTTTAAATACTCCTTCCACTTCACCAATGTTCGATGGAGCAATGCCTAAACCAATACATGCACCGGCACAAGTAGTAGATGAAGAAGTAACAAAAGGATAAGAACCAAAATCAATATCGAGTAATGAGCCCTGTGCGCCTTCAGCTAAAATGCGCTTGCCTGCTTTCAGTGCATCATTCAAATAATATTCGGTATCGAGGCACTGCATAGTGCGGATAAATGCAATGCATTCCATCCACTTCTTTTCGTTTTCGGCAAATACTTTTTTATCGAACTCATAACCTGCTAATGAAAGCATTTGTAAATGCTTATCAGCCAATGCCTGGTATTTAACGCTAAAATCTTTTTCTAAAATATCGCCTATACGCAGACCGTTACGCCCTGTCTTATCCATATAAGCAGGAGAAATACCTTTTAAAGTAGAACCGATCTTTTCTTTTCCTTTTTGTGCTTCCGATGAAGCATCGAGTAAACGGTGAGTAGGTAATATAAGGTGTGCGCGTTTCGAGAGGATAAGGTTTTTGCAAATATCTATTCCTAAAGCTTCAATGCCTCTTACTTCCTCCATAAAACTTATGGGATCGATAACTACGCCGTTGCCAATAACGTTCTTTACATTATCGCGAAAAATACCCGATGGTATGGTATGTAATACATGCTTCTTGCCTTTTATTTCGAGTGTGTGCCCTGCATTTGGGCCACCCTGGAAACGGGCTACAATTTCATATTGGCCTGCTAAAACGTCTACAACCTTGCCCTTGCCTTCATCGCCCCATTGCAAGCCCAATAAAATGTCAGTTTTCATAATTTGAAAATATGTTTGTAAGGAAAAAATATGTTTTAAGGGAAGCTTATTTACTGCTGCTGAGCTTTTTAATGGCTTCTTCTACTGTAGGTAAAATATGGAAAATAGTATCGAGCTTGGTAATTACCAATAGATCTTTTACCTTTTTATTGAGGTTGCATACTACCACTTCGCCGCCGGTATTACGTGCCTTGGTAAGTACACTAACCAATACGTTTAAGCCACTGCTGTTCATATAACGCAATTCTGATAATTCAAGCACAAAACGGTTTTTGCCCGCGGCAGCAAGTTCGTTGGCCTGCTCAATAAATTTGGCAGCCTCCATCTTATCTATTATTTCTCCCACGAGGTGTATTACTGTAACCCCTTTTTGCTCTGTTGTAGTATAACTGAATGCCATAAACTTAGATATTAGGCTGCAAGATAAAAAATTTTATTGTACGAGCCGCTTTACTCATATAACGGTACAAAAATGATAATATTTTTTGGCTTGGAGCAATAGATTTTATACTATTTGTATGAAATTAGCGTTTAAATAGAACACTACTTATTTATTCCATGAAAAAATCCACCAGCATAGTTGTAGAAGTCCCTACCCCCTGCCATGAAAATTGGGATAAAATGACACCCAATGAAAAGGGAAGGCATTGCTCAAATTGCAATAAAACAGTGGTCGATTTTTCGAAATATACCGATAAAGAGTTATTCGAATTCCTTTCAAAAACAAAAGAATCTGTTTGCGGAAGATTAAACCCTTACCAGGTAAACAGGCCCATTACAGTTTATCAACCTGAGAATAGTTCATTGTGGCAGAAACTTATGTGGGGTACTGCTTTGGCAACTTCATTAGCAGCATGTAATGAAAACGGGAATAAACCGGAGGTAACAGGGCAAGTATGCGTAAATGATTCTGGTAAAAACAAATTAGTAAATAATACAGCGGTAAATGGTAATTATATAAGCGGGATAGTTACAGATGACCATGATGGGAAACCCATTCCTCATCTTACTGTAAACCTCGAAGGAATAGAACATTATTCAATTACCGATTCTTCAGGAAAGTTTAAGATTGTTGTACCTGATAGTGTTGTTGGCAGAAAAATCAAATTGTCGGTTGGAGAAGATAAGTTGCATATGATCACCGTATATTTTTTTAAGGAATTTGAATACACAATAGATAAGTTGCCATTTACTGCAAATATTAAGATGCACTGTAGCTTAAATGATCCATCACCACAAACAGGACAGATAGATACTATAATAGCACCACAACCTTTAACAGGAGTAATTGCTATAAATCCGTATCCACCTGATGGGGAAGCAGATACTAATAAGGTTTACCATTTGGTTAAGGATATGCCCAAATTCCAGAAGGAAGATATTTACAAATATATTGCGGAGCGCATTAAATATCCTGCAGATATGATAGATAAAAATATCCAGGGTACTGTGTACGTGAATTTCATAGTTGAACGAACCGGCGAAGTAAGTAATGTAAAAGTTTTGAGAGGAATACCCGGCGGAAGTGAGTTAGATAGTATTGCTGTAAAAACTATCGGAGATATGCCTAAATGGGCGCCCGGTATGTTAAATGGAAAGAAGGTGCGTGTTTCTATGAATATACCAATAAAGTTCATATTAAAGGGATAGTTCAAAGTAATGTACCCTTAAATAATCCGTGTAAATGCGCTCAATCCGCGTCATCCGTGTTCTATTTACAAAAACACTAAATGCTTTACATCGCTAAGTTCAAGCGATTCGTTGCTGTTTAGCACGCCTGTATCAGTATCTACAAGCAATTGCCCCGTTGCCGATACTCCTTTTATGGTGCCCTTACAAGGTTTCCCGTTTATAGAAATATTAGATAAAACCCCGCGGCGGTAAAGTAATTTGTGGTAGGCCTCGTCTATCTTCTTGTAATTGCCGGTGCGCAATTCAAGGTAAAATTTCTCAATAGGTATGAAAATGCGGTTTAAACAATCTTCGAGTTCAAAAGCACTGCCGGTGAGCAGTTTTAACGAGGTGGCATTAGGTACAGAAGGGTCGAATGAGGTTTGGTTTATGTTTATGCCTATACCTGCAACCGAGAATTTTATTGTGGATTGTTCCAAAACGTTCTCAATAAGTATGCCGGCAATTTTCTGATCATTTACATATATATCGTTAGGCCATTTAATTGCAACATTCAATGAAGCAGATTTTAAAAATGATGAGACAAACTCAGCAACTGCCAGGGCCATAACCTTGGTAAGCCAAAACTGCTCATTAACGGACAGAAAACGGGGATGCAGTATAATGCTGAAAGTGAGGTTAGTGCGGGGTTCTGTAAGCCATGAATTACCACGCTGCCCGCGGCCGGCAAACTGCTCAAGCGCCCACACGGTATATCCTTCAACGGGCGGGCGCTGCTTAAGTAAATCGAGGGCATAGCGGTTGGTAGAATCTACTTTCTCAAGTTTATCAACTATATGCCCCGTAAAAAGAGTCCCGGATAAGGTCATTTGAAGGATAAAAATACTATCTTTGTGACTAATTAAACGCTTTATAGCAAAGATAAAAATAACAGCAAAAAAGGACACCATAGTTAAGAGGATGCAAAAAAAAGGGAAGACCAAAAATCCCGTTCAGTTAAAAGATGTTGTGTTACGCAGCATTGCAGATAAAAAAGGTAAAAATGTTATCTGCCTGAATATGACGAAAGTATCAAGCAGTTTATGTGATTATTTTGTCATCTGTGAGGGAGATTCGTCCACACAGGTTTCAACAATAGCAAAAGCTGTAGAACAAGGAATAAAGGAAGCTACAGGCGAGAATGTATACCACAGTGAGGGATATGGAAACGCCGAATGGATTTTACTTGACTACGTTGATATAGTGGTTCATGTTTTTCAACCGCATACCAGGAAATTTTACAATCTCGAATCGCTGTGGGCCGATGCTGAAACAGAGGAAATTGAAACAGAGCGTGAATATAAACATGTGTAAACATGAGCGATAACGAACAACCTACACCTAACCAGGTGCCAGATAATAATAGCAACTCTAATCCAGGCCAGCAAGGCCCGGGTAAGCCTAAAATGCCATTACCTAAAAAGCCGTTTAAGCCACGGTTTACTATTTATTGGGTATGGGGTATAATACTTGTGGTGCTTATTGTACTGTCTACAGTCAATAGCATGAATTTTTCTACCCAGGAAATAACCTTCCAGTACTTCCAGGACAGTTTATTGAACCGCCACTATGTTGAAAAAATATCGGTGGTAAATAATGAATCGGCTGAAATTATAATTAAACCGGAGGCACTTAAATTGCCCCAGTTTAAAAACATTCCGAAGAGCCCGCCCCAGTTTAAAATAAATATACTCGATCGTCAGACCTTTCATACCGACTTAGCAAATGCCGAAAAGAATTTTGCTGAAGCCGATAAGATAGATGCGGAACCTTCTACCCGAACGGACTGGACCAGCATACTCGGTTATGCTATACCTATAGCAGTAATGGTATTATTGTGGTTCCTCTTCATGCGTCGTATGGGCGGTGGCGGAGGCAACCAGATTTTCAGTATTGGAAAATCGAAGGCTACGCTGTTCGACAAAGACACCAATGTTAATATAACCTTCAACGATGTGGCAGGACTGGAAGAAGCCAAAGTTGAAATAAAAGAAATTGTAGACTTCCTTAAAAACCCGCAAAAATATGTTGCCCTGGGTGCTAAAATACCAAAAGGCGCATTGCTTGTGGGCCCTCCGGGTACAGGTAAAACATTATTAGCAAAAGCAGTGGCAGGTGAGGCTAAGGTGCCTTTCTTCTCGCTGTCAGGTTCCGATTTTGTGGAAATGTTTGTGGGTGTGGGTGCATCGCGTGTGCGTGACTTGTTCCGCCAGGCAAAAGAAAAAGCCCCATGTATTATATTTATTGATGAGGTAGATGCAATAGGACGTGCCAGAGGCAGGAACGTAGCACAAGGTGCAAACGATGAAAGGGAAAATACCCTTAACCAGTTGCTTACCGAAATGGATGGCTTTACCAACACTGCCGGTATTATTATACTTGCAGCTACCAACCGTGCCGATGTATTAGACAGGGCATTATTGCGTCCGGGCCGTTTTGACAGGCAGATATATGTTGATATGCCTGACCTTATCGAGAGAAAAGAAATTTTCCAGGTTCACTTAAAGCCATTGAAAATTGATACTTCAGTTGATATTGACTTTTTGGCAAAACAAACCCCGGGCTTTTCAGGAGCTGATATTGCTAACGTTTGTAACGAAGCCGCGCTTATTGCTGCCCGTTACGATAAAAAGATAATCGGCAAGCAGGACTTTTTAGATGCAGTAGATAGGGTGGTGGGAGGACTTGAAAAGAAGAACCGCCTGATATCTCCAAGTGAAAAGAAAGTAATTGCATACCACGAAGCAGGCCATGCATTGGTAAGCTGGTTATTGGAATATGCTCACCCATTAGTGAAGGTAACTATAGTACCACGCGGAAAATCGTTGGGTGCTGCATGGTATTTGCCTGAAGAAAGGCAGATTACAACCACCGAGCAATTGATGGATGAAATGTGTGCTGCATTAGGTGGAAGAGCTGCTGAAGAAGTGATGTTTGGCAAAATATCGACCGGTGCCATAAGCGATCTGGAAAAAATTACCAAGCAGGCTTACAGCATGATAATACATTATGGACTGAATGCAAAAGTGGGCCATGTTAGCTTTTACGATTCTAGCGGCAGTTCAGAATATACGTTTACCAAACCATACAGCGAAAAGACAGCTCAGTTAATAGATGATGAGGTGCGTGATATGATCAACGGTGCGTATATTAAAACCAAAGAACTCATTAAGACTCACCAGGTACAGCTTACTGCATTGGCAGAACAGTTGTTGGATAAGGAAGTGATATTTAAAGAAGACCTTGAAGCTATTATCGGAAAGAGGTTGTATGAGAAGGAAGAGGCTATGCCTGTTTCGAAGCGTTCCACTAAAAATAGTAATGGAAGCGTAAGGATTCCGGATAACACCAAGGCTCCTGAAAATGGAACTGCTTCAGATACTACTAAAAAAGAAGAGCCTGCTGCAACAGTACAAACACCGCCTGTAACTAACGGACAGTCTACTGAGAAAGCAACTGAGAAAAAGACTGAAGAACAACCGCCTGTGCAACCGGAAGCATCGACTAACGGGCAGCATGTAAATGGCCAATCAACAGAAAAGAATAAAGAAGAAGAGACTTCTGCTAAAGATTCTCCTCCTACCTTGTTTTAATAAATGAAAGAGAGTACCGCGCGAGAGAAAGTATTGAAGGCTGTACGTAAGGCCTTGATCCATAAATCGGAAGATGATTTTAGCGCGGCCGACGGCGACCCTGAAATTTATACCGCACCCGAAGAAGAATCGCTGGAGCTATTGTTTGCTAAAAACTTCAGCGCACTGAAAGGCGATTTTGTTTTCTGCGAAAAGCCAAAAGATTTTGCTGAGCAATTATCGCACTTAATACAAGAACGCAACTGGGATAACCTTTTTTGCAGCGACAAAAAAATACAGGAGATGCTTGGCGCCGCCAACATTGCTTTTATGTCGGAAGAAAAAGATTTTCTGAAAACAAACGTGGGCATAACCTTTTGCGAATGCCTTGTAGCACGCACTGGGACTATCATGTGCAGCTCGAGGCAAAAATCGGGCAGGCGGCTACCGGTATATTCAAACATACATATTACTGTTGCCTATACATCACAACTGATATATAACCTGAAGGATGCTTTTAAGCTTCTGAAAAAGAAATACGAAGGTAATTTCCCATCGCAGGTTACTGCTATTACCGGCCCCAGCCAAACGGCTGATATTGAGAAAACTTTGGTGCGTGGTGCCCACGGCCCTAAGGAGGTTTTTCTTTTCCTCATCGACGATACTCATATTGGGTAGTTGTCACATTAAGTTTGTCGAAATGTCAATCCATCTTTTTTAGAACATTTGGCACAACGGCGAAGCCCTCGTAAATACAATAATATAAAAGAGAAGTATGCACAATCCTTTGCATCTATGTGTCATTTCCTGTTCAATACCTTATCACCTCACGTGCCGTCGCTTTCTGCAGTTTTTGCGTTAGGGATAGAAGCGAAAAGCCCACAGCGTAGCGAGGACTTGCAGCGGATAGCCCGACCCGACGGAGGAGGGAAACGCCCAAAACAAATACTGAGATTGCTTCGTGCCTCGCAATGACGAACTGTGCCCAATAACACAGTTTAAAATTAAACTCTGTAGAATGCTGCTGTAAATAATTAATAATGAATTAGTACTTTTACCACAGTTTAAAAATAAGAATGAGTAACTTCTGGAAAAGAGCCATAACAGGGACGGTGTTTGTAGCAGTAATGGTA
>JABCZW010000070.1:0-2288 GCA_013289475.1 Bacteroidota bacterium | reverse complement strand
GGGTATAATACTTGTGGTGCTTATTGTACTGTCTACAGTCAATAGCATGAATTTTTCTACCCAGGAAATAACCTTCCAGTACTGGTCGCTGTGTGCATTGTTCTTTATAATTGCAATGCTGGGGCTCAATGAATTTTACGATAATCTTTTAAAACACTCCACTACACAACCACAGCGTTGGATAGGCATGGCAGTGGGAGCAATAGTGTTTTTACTCTTTGCTTTCCGTTACCGCTTTCCCGGCGATTTGATATATACATTAATGATTCCCTTTATAGTCTTTATATTTTTTGCAGAGCTATACCGCAATAAGGAAAACCCATTCGGAAATATTGCCATAACCATTGTAGGTATAATTTATGTAGTGTTGCCATTTGCACTATGGGTAAACTATATATGTCCATATAGCGAGGATTACCATAATAATTTCCTTAACCAACTGGTAACTGCCTTTCTTGATACTCCGACATACAACCCCCACTTGTTACTTGGCTTCTTTTATATTTTGTGGACCAACGATACAGGCGCTTACATAACGGGTATGACACTGGGTAAACACAAATTATGGGAACGCATATCTCCTAAAAAAACATGGGAAGGCTTTTTTGGAGGAATGGTATTGAGTATTGCAGTAGCATATATTATTTCACGGTACTATACCGATTTTAGCCCATTGCTGTGGATGATAATAGGCCTAACTGTTAGCGTGTTTGGCACCTTTGGCGACCTGGTAAAATCGATGTTTAAAAGAAGCCTGGGTGTAAAAGACTCCGGTAGTATTTTGCCCGGCCATGGTGGCATATTAGACCGCTTCGATGGTGTGCTTCTTTCTACACCATTAGTATTGGCGCTAATACAAATTTCGGCGCTGGTAAGTGCGCTGATAAATGGATAATACTATTCTATAAGCAGTTTACCGCCCGCAATAAATTTTCCTTTTTCAGAAATAACTCTGTACAGATAAATACCTTTTGGTTGTGTGCTTAAATTTATTTTACTGGTTGAAGGATTTAATGTATTCTCGTAAATTTTCTGCCCCAGTAAATTATATATTTCCATTTGAGGCGCACCTGTTACCCCTTTTAATTCAATAGTGAAATTGCCATTTCCGGGGTTAGGATAGATCTGGAATTCCGGGGCAGTAGCCAGGGTTGTAATGCCTGTAAATACACAAGGCTGAACATATAAACTATCGTTGGCAGCTCCCAGGCAACCACTAATATCTGTGTAGCTGTAGGTGATTTTATTCCATCCGTTTTTAACTGCCGAAGGGTTAAACTGAGTTCCGCTTACTCCCATACCACTGTAATTACCTCCGGAAGGTGAACCACCATTTAATGTAATTGTTGTTATAGTATCGCATAAAGTATCCTTACCACTGTAGGTAAATGTTACTGAAGGCCCGCTTGTATTTGTAAGGGTATATATAACGGTTGTGCTGCAACCTGCACTATCGGTTATAGTACAAGTATAAGTTCCTGCAGTTAAGCTGTCTACTGTAGCAGTGGTAGCTCCAGTATTCCAATTATAAATATATTTTGGAATTCCGTTTGAAGGCGTTACTGTTATAAGCCCATTAGTATGACTGCAGTTCGGGTTGATAACAGAAGTAACAGAGGCAGATAATCCATCAACATTTAGTATTGTAACAGTATCTGTAAGTGTAAAAGACGAATCAGAAGGCTCAACAGTTACAGTATAAGTTCCTGATGCAAGGCCCGTAATAGTTTGAGTTGTCTGGCCATTACTCCATTTAAAAGTAAATGAACTTGAGCAGGAATCAGGTGCCGATACTGAAGCAGTGCCATTGCTCAAATTACAGCTTGCGTTTGTTGATTTTACAGATAATGGATTGCCCCCGCTTGTTCCAAATTGAGTAATAAAAGCAATCTTACCGGTAGTATCAGCACCGCAGGCTGCTATAAAATTAGAATGGCTTGCAACATCAAATACATAACCTAGGTAACTGCCAATTGTTTTAATTTTATTAAGATTCTGGTCATACATAACAATTTGATCATGAGAGCCAGCATATACATTGCCCGAGAGATCTACTGCCAAACCTGAATTAGCAGGAATATCTCCTGCGGTCCAGCCTGAGTTACATGTTGAAGTATCACCACCTGGAATTATAACTTGCTTTATAGATTTACCTGTAGTTAAGCTTCTTTGGTCAAGATGGTAGCCATCGGAGGTATAAATATAACCACAACCGGCAGTAATGCCATTTGTAGGAATACTGTATATGCTTTTATAATCATAATCATCGCAACTATAACCGGTATTAG
>JABCZW010000069.1 GCA_013289475.1 Bacteroidota bacterium | reverse complement strand
TAACTCAGCGCATCCTGCAAAAATTCAGCGCTTACATTTTTAACATCTTCAACTTTTCCCAGGTCAACCACGGCTTCGAAATTGGTGTATTGGTAGCCCTGCCATTTGCCTATTCTAAAATCGCTGCTGCCATGCTGGAAATCTATCAATGCCTGTGGGCCGCCTGCAGTATACTGACTATTGACCTTAGATAATATTTTTATTTTTCTGCCTTTTGGGATTTTGGTGAAGTAAGTGATGTTATACCGAGTTTGCTTCTTGTCGTTTAAACTACTGCACCATATAGTATCAGTTTTATGAACATAAAACGGGTCTCTATAAATAAAAATTTCCCAAGGTACACCTGAATAACAACCGGTTCGATGAAGCTTAGTCGTCGAATCGTATCGCTTAGTATAATTATAAGAAGCAATAATTAAAGGATCATTACCTGAATAGCCCTTAACGGTAACCCTTACGGAGTCGGTAAACATTGAATTATTATATTCAAAGTATGGTTGTGCGGCAACTTTTTCCGAAATAGGAATAGAACTCGCTGGTACATCATTATTTCCTGTTGCCCAATTTGGAATAGTGTTGCCTCCATTACTTATTGTATAATTAAGTAAACCACCTTTCATTATATCGGTATAATTCAAAAATGAATTCTTGTAATCTTTTCCATTCAGCTTTGCAGATGAAATATAAAGCGCGTCTTCTTGAAAGGAGTGAGAAATAATTGAAAATGTTTTCCCACTTTCCAAATGTATTTTTACCGTATCGAATAATGGAGAGGTTAGCTCAAACTGCCCATCACCGGGGCAAACCTGGTACATACCTATGGCGCTCATTACATACCATGCCGATAATTCTCCGCAATCGTCATTCCCGCAAATACCATCGGGTGCAGTGGTGTAGAGTTTTTCCAATTTATGAACATATTCTGCAGTTTTCCAGGGCTGCCCAACGTAATTATATAAATATGCAATGTGGTGACTGGGCTCATTGCCCTGTGCATATTGTCCAATCATACCCGTAATGTCAGGCTGTACGCTTCCTGTAGTTTTAGATGAAGTAGTAAATAAACTATCCAGCATTACTGCTAATTTCTCTTTGCCTCCATGCAGATCAATAAAGCCATTCATATCGTGCGGTACATAAAAATTATATTGCCAGGCATTGGCCTCGGCATAATTAAATGTTACTGATTTTGGGTCGAAGGGTTTTACAAATGCGCCATTAGCGCGCCCTTGCATAAAACCGTTTTCAGGGTTATATACATTTTTATAACCTTGTGCCAAGCCTATGTACTTCTCATAATCATCTGTTTTACCTAACGCTTTTGCCATTTGTGCCACACACCAATCATCGTAGCCGCATTCAAGAGTTTGTGAAACAGATTCACTGCTCTTATCTGCCGGTATATATCCGTATTCTCTTAATGCGGGCAAGCCACGAACATCGGCATCTGCGCTATGTTCCATTGCAGTTAGCGCTTCATTGGCATCAAAACCTCGAATACCTTTTTGATAGGCATCATATATAACAGACACAGAGTGAAAGCCTATCATACAATTGGTTTCGTTGGCAGATAATTCCCATACAGGCAGTGAACCACCCTGTTCGTATTGCCTTAAAAAAGTTTGAATGAATTGTCTTTCCTTAGAAGAGTCTATGATTGTAAAGAGCGGATTTAATGCCCTGTAAGTATCCCAGATAGAGAACACTGTATAAACAGGATTACCCGCTGTTGTTGTATGTGTTTTCATATCACGCCCGCGATATTGGCCATTTAAATCGGTATATAAACTGGGATGGATAGCAGTATGATACAAGGCAGTATAGAACGTAGTCAGCAGGCTATCATTCTTTGATGTTACTTCTATTTTGTTCAAATAATCGTTCCATGCTTTTTGTGTTTTTTTCAATGTCCCATCAAAATCCCATTTAGGTATATCATGTTCTAAATTCTCTTTTGCATTTTCAATGCTTACTGCAGATATGCCAACCTTTGATAAAATAATAGTAGAATCCACAAAACCAAAAATAACCTGAATATCTGTCCCACTTATATCTTTTATAGGAGAAGCATCACGCCATTGATCCTGCATTTCATGGTCCTTGAATACCCAACAGCTAAATGGCTTAGAAAATCTTATATCATAATAAACTTTTCTATCCTTTGCCCAGGCAGTTGTTTCAATATATCCGCAAGCCTCTGTATCACTTATTTTATGAAATTCTGAATTGATGACTTTATTTCTGTGATTTAAGTCAAGCACAATAGAGCAGATACTATCTTTAGAATAAGTATAACGATGGATACCCGCATATTGGCCAACAGCTAATTCCGCTTTGATGTTTCCATTTTTTAAAATCACTGAATAATACCCTGGAGAAGCTTTCTCATCTTTATGTGAAAATGGTGATGAATAATCTCCTATTAAAAATATTAGAGAATCCCTATTCCTGGGAAGATATATGATTCCTCTGGAAATAGGCATCAACAAAATATCTCCATAATCAGAGCAGCCTGTACCGCTCAAGTGTGTATGTGTAAAGCCATAAATAATGCTATCGGAATAATGATAACCGGAGCAGCCATCCCAGCCGGTAAGGCGCGTATCAGGGCTTAATTGCATCATGCCAAAAGGGTAACAGGCACCGGGGAAAGTATGCGCATGGCCACCTGTACCAATAAACGGGTTTACATAAGGCAAATAGTTTCTTTGTTGGGAATAGCTTGTGGTAATCCCTAAAAAAAGAAATGCAAGAAATAATTTTATTCGGAACTTGTTTTGCATGGTGCACATTTGCATTAGCGAATGTAGTAGTTATATTTGTTTAATAAAATAGAAATGAATGAGTATACAAGTTGTTTATGATTTTGCCGATGCCATTAATGAGCATAATGTTGAACTTATTGCAAACATGATGACAGAGGATCACACATTTATTGATGCGCATAATAATAAGGTAACCGGCAAAGCGACAATGAAAGGCGGCTGGGCCATGTATTTTCAGTTTTTCCCCGATTATAAAATTGAGGTTGACGAAATATATATTAATGGAGATAGTATAGCTGCATTTGGTTATGCAGGTGGAACATTTAAAGGCTTAAAAACACCTGACAATAAAAATTACTGGAGATTACCTGCGGCTTGGAAAGCTGTTGTAGAAAAAGGCAAGATAAAATTATGGCAAGTCTATGCTGATACCAAGATTCCGTTTGAGATAATGGATAAGAATAAATAATTACATACCTGCCTGGAAGTGCAGGAAAAATCCATGTTGCCCTAAGGCATTGAAGGAATATTCAAATCTCCAGATAAGGTCGTAATAGGCTACTAAGTCAATACCTACACCATTACCCCACAAAGATTTATTGGCAAGAAAGTTGTTCACCACATAAGGCGAAGGCGAAGTTAAATATGCCCAATCGGAATAAAGAGTGAGATAGAGTGCGTAATAAGCTTTATCGAACTGGCGGAAGCCAAAGAGTGGTAAATTCTGTACAGGTACATTTAAAAACCTGAACTTGATCTCGTTCTTTACCAGGGCATAATCGTTGCCATCAACCACATAATCTTCGTAGCCACGTACAATATCATTCGAATAGCCAAGGCCTTTTTGAATGTAATAGGGTTGAACTACATTGTTAGATAGTTTTCCTTCTATCATGGTCGCATAAAAGAAATTCTTAGAGATAGTCCAGTATTTATGCAATGAAGACTGAACATATAAAATATTGAAAGGGTGATTGAGAATATCGAGTCCGTAATCGTTTATGCTGAAATCGATATAATAACCGGAAAGAGGATAGGGTGCATAATCGCGTACATCGCGCCGGAAAAAATATTTAAGTCCGAAGAAATTTGCGCTGGTTTGGTTACCGGGTAAATAATCTTGCGTGACTTTTAAAATAGTATCATTCACTGTGCATGAGTGGAAATTGACTTCGAGGTAATGGGTATTGTATATGCCCTGCCTGTACGTATAATCCAGCCTTCCGGTATATTCCTGCCTCAATGTATTTTCCGGAGTATTTAAAAATGTAAGTATTCCGCCTTCGGAAGTATAGGCTATATCTTTGTTCTGTGATGAGGTAAGTACAAATTGCAAGCCGCCCTTCTGGTGCTTATCTAAATAAGGTATTGAATAGCCAATGCCAAATTGCTGTGTATAGCCTAACTGGAAGCTTACACGTAATACCTGCCGCAAGCCTAATGTATTATTATCAGCCAGGGAAAAACCATAATCTACTTTACTCAGGCTTCGGTGATCCTGTTCCCACCATACATTAAAGTTACGTTCCTCAACCTGGAATATTGGTGTTGGCCATATATACCATTTCTCTACAACAGTTATGGTTACAGCTGTTTGCCCGGTAGACATGTGGGCAGTATCTATCGTTACAAAATTAAATAGTGAAGTGTTCATCAGGTTATCTTTGGAGCGCAATGCAATTGATGGCCATTCGCTCATACGTATAGTATCGCCCTTCTGAAAGGTAAGCTCCCTGTGTATTATCGAGGTACGGGTTTTGTAGTTACCATCTACATAAATATCATAAACAACAAATTTTTTGTTTGCAGTGGTATCTTTGTTTTGGCTATGTGCAGGAATGAAAAAGGCAGAGAAAAGAAGTGCAAGAATAAAACTGTGAGGGTAAAATCTCATTACCGTTTTTATATGTTGAGGTAATGCATCAACGCATCGTAGCGGTCTTTTATTGCTGTGTTTTGTACACTCTGAGAGAAGGAAGCTTTTACAGTATAACTAAAACGCTCGAAGGTTTGCAACACAGCTGAAACATCGTTTACGCTTAACTTTATAGTTACATCAAGTTCGGTTGAATTGCTACGCGGGGTAAGGAATAGGCTTAATATTTTCGCACCGTTACTTTCGGCTATCTGCGCAATTTGCGATAATGAATAATCGCGCTGGTGGAGTTCAAGTACAATTAAACTACCCGGCTCCTGTGCAGCTGTTAATTGCGAAAAATAATCGAGCATTTTTTGCGAAGTAACTGCTCCCACAAAATGTTCTTTTGTATCAATAACCGGTATTACCGATATCTTTAACAGAGCATACATTTTCAATACATCGTATGCGTGAGCATCTTCAAACACAAATGGTTTGCTGAGCGAACGCTTTATTTTACTTATCGGTTCATTCGCTGAAATATGATCGAATATTTCGGCATCGGATATGATACCTACGTAATGAGTTTTTTCAATTACAGGCAAATGCGATACCTTGAATTCATCCATCCACTCAAGTGCCTTTTGGGCAGTGTCGCTCACCTTTAGCGGCGGTATATCTGTACTTATTAAGTCCTTAGCTAACATGTCTTTTACTATATCTTATGTCAAAGCTACTATTTTTACCAACACAACCTTCATCAGAAGAATGCACGTACCTGGGCGGTGCCCGTATTCACAATATTTGAGCCCTCACTCGAGCGTCCGGTATACGATACATTTAACTGAATATTCTGCGATATATTGCACTGGTAGGTTATACCCCAGGTATAGTTGTTGCCTATGTTCAGGCCTTGCAGCATTTCAAAACCCAGGGGGCTGTTGGCAGATAAGTTGAATTGTATTTTTACATAGTTGAAATTGGCAAGCAAGCTGCCTTTGTTCAACACATTGTATTTTAATTCGGCTCCATAAGTTTGTTGCAACGATTGTCCTCCTCCCAATTCGTTCGAATTGAGTTTATCGGCGTAGGTAAATAAGCCCGATACCCTGAAACTGGTACTTGGCTGAAAACTTAATTTAGGTTGGGTAAGTATATAGGCTATATTAAAATTATTGGTGGTGAAATAATTTGAACCGCTTATATCGTTACCAATTTTTTCATCCATTTCAATCATCCATTTGGTGGTGAAATTCAAACGGCCATGTACTTCATTGTATTTGTTTTCCCTTGATTGGGAACCTGTTTCCTGCAATACGGTTTTATTTATGACATCGTTGAAGCTATAATCAAGCCCATACCTCGGGCTTAACTGGTTAAAGAAGATAGTATTTCGAAACGAAGTATTAAGGCCAACAATATTTGTATCGGCAGCGCTTTGCAGTAACGGATTATATGCATGTACAATGTCATTCGATGTTGTTTTTCTATCGGTATGAAAAGCCAGTTGTTCTGAAAAAAGCGCAATGAAACCGCGGATATCCTTTTTGCCATTCCATAAAGCAGCGGGCCTCAGGTTAAATGTTTCGGTTATGCCGCTGGTATAAGTTTTAATAAACTGGTTGGTGGGTGTGTAAACTCTTATGTAATCAGCCTGGTCAGGAAATGGGGAAACATAAAATTCATTCAGTTCTTGTATTTTATCGTTGTTAAAATCGGTCCATGCATAGACTCCCTGCCCTTGCGCTACCTGCACGTAGGTATAACTTTCTTTTTGTTGCAAACCCGAACCTGCAGTGTAAAAAGTGCTGCTGTTTAATAGTCCATGTGCTGCACTTAGGTCATATTGTGCTTGTCCTGTCAATGCATTTACAGGTTGCTGCCCAAGCGCAATTGCTGTATCAAGTATAGTTAGTACATGGTAAGTAATATTGGCTTTAAAACGGCTATGGGGGTTCTTGAGTAAGTTTATATCAAATGAAATATTTTTTGATAAAAGCGATTTCTGCATATGGTCGGCATCGGGTGCAAGGTCAGTTCTTTCCTGGTAATTTACGCCGTAACTAACTTTACTGGTATCGGCAGAACGGATAAAAGTATTCCACTGATAATATTGAAAAGTGGATGCCTGTTCGAACAAAGAAGATGAAGTAGTAACAATACTGTCGGTACGACGCGATCGGAAGATATCATTCTCTGTTCCCTCACCAACACCCACAACCCATTGCGATATTTTGTAGGAAACTGTTCCGAATGCTTTGTAATAATTACTGGTGTTATAAGTAGATTTGGTATTTAAAAGCGCACCGTTGAAATCAATCATGAAATTCTTTTCATTCAGTTTAAGAGTTGCAATTTGTCTGGTGGCATTATAATGTATGCCTTCCAAAAAGGCCTGGAAGCCATAAACCAGCAAATCTTTTTTATTACTTAAAGCTACGGTTGCATTAAAAATATCCTGGTGATCGAATATGCTGTCGCTGGTACGGTTCCAATCGCGGGAAAATTCCACAGTGCGGTATCTCTCAATGGGTGAAAAATCTTTTTGCACACCTTCATAACCTATGTCGGTATTGACTCTCCAGGCATTTGCTTTGTGGTCAATTGTATCCTGCAAAAATGAAACATTATGGAAGTTTACTTTGCCTGCCATGCCAACATCATGGTTCTTGTCGAGGGTAGAAAATGTATTTACATCGTTGTTGGTCACTGCGGTTTCTGCTATGATCATAGAGTGTGCCGATATTTTATAATCTCCACCCAACGTCATCATTTGTTTTTTCTTGGGTGTTATTAAAAGTATCTCGGGTATATAATTTCCCTGGTGCACGCCGCCAATAGGGGCTACCCATTTAAATACCCTGCCATTGGCACCCGAGGCAACCTGCACATAATCGCCCTGGCCCTGGTTTACCTGCGAAAAACTTAAACTGTATTTTGCTTTATTTGAATCAGTTGAATAAACAAAAATGGTATCATTAAAACCAATACCTACAGTATCTATTTTCATATAGAGCACCTGGTTATTATTGTAGGGGGTAACAGTAGTAACACCGGGGACCAATGCATTTTGAATGTTGTTGCCGATTGAAGCCAGAAACTGTTCCTGCTGAAAACTTAAAGATTGTTGCAAAGGTTGTGTTTTAGCATCCTGTTCAGAGTATACATTGAATCGCAGGTTAAGTTTATTGTCGTGGTATTCTGTTCCTCCAAAAACAAGTGAGCGCACAAAATTCTGGTCGCTGTATTGGAATTCTACAGTAATGCGTGTGCTTTGCGTAATAAGGTGCTTTGGGGTAAAAGTAATTTGAGCTGAATTGTAATCAATAGTATAATCGTTATTCTGACCGCGCTGCATTAACTGCCCGTCTAAGTAAACCTTCTCTGTCCCTGATAATATTATAATATAGGTTTGGTTATTGGGTCCTGTTAAAAGATAGGGCCCTAGGTTTCCATCAATGGGTGTAACCTGGTCGCGTACAAAACTTCCTTTAGATATTGCTCCACCGCCTGTTACCCTTAAATATGCCGCTTTGCTGCTATCTTTTTCAGGGCCAACAATAAAGCGTGTTGAAAGCAAACCACCCTCTGCTTTTTTATAGAATTTCATAAAATAACTTGGAGGGCTGTTTAATTCATAGTCTCCGGCTATAAGGCTTGTGTTTTTATTGTAAAGCTTTATAAATACTTTGTCAAAATCCTGCAACTGGGCAGTATTTCCTTCAGGTTGTATAGGTAGACTATTATCGGTAGCCGATACAAGCACATTGACATTGTTGCTCAGTTTTCCTGCAAGTTGTAAGTTTAACGCAGAGTTAACGGTAAGGTTTTGGCTGTTGCCGAATGTAACTCCACGAGAAATGCTTCCACTTTTATTTAAGGTGCCCAGGTCAAACGGGTCGCTGCTACCCTTATTCTGGCTAACCTGGTACATATATCCCTGTTGTTCCCCATATCGTAAAGGATGTATGGTGTTGTTATCTTTATGCTGATGGCTTTGCGTAAGTAAAAACGGAAAGGTTTGGTAAGAGCAGTAAAGCGTATCAGCTTTAATACCGCGTTTTTTTAACTCTGCGCGATTTAAAACAATTTTCCCTTCAGCAGGTTCCACTTTATAACAAGTACTATCTAATTTTTGCCCTTTTACAAGGCTCAAAGACAGTGACTGGGGAAATATGCTTAAGGTATCAACTGTAATTGTGTCATTCAACGAGAGGGCAATAACCTTTTTGCGCTGGTTATTAACCTGCTGCGAGAAGCCGTGTATGGATATGATTCCTAAAAGCCCTGTTAGTAAAAGGGAAACCTTTCTCACTGTCAAAAAGTACGAATATCGTAAATATACCAAAAGCAATCGGGAATACAAAAACTAGGAGCCCCGGTGCTATAGTATAACTGAGAATACCTCATATTTATTTTATAAATCTGACTATTCTCAGTAAACGCAGAATTCCTATTTTTGTTGGGTATAAAGCCAACAAATGAAGAAAGTAATTACATATAATGTAAATGGCATACGTTCAGCCATGTCAAAAGGCTGGCTCGATTGGGTAAAAACCGTTAGCCCTGATATTATTTGCCTGCAGGAAATAAAGGCACAAGCCGAGCAGCTTAACCTCGATGATTTTGCTAATGCAGGGTATAAGCATAACTACTGGTATTCTGCCCAAAAGAAGGGCTATAGCGGGGTGGCTATTCTTTCAAAAGCCAAACCCGACCACATTGAATACGGCTGCGGATTTAATGACGAAGAGGGCAGGGTATTGAGGGCCGATTACGGTGATGTTTCAGTTATAAGCGTGTATATGCCATCAGGTACATCGGGCGACGAAAGGCAGGCATTTAAAATGAAATGGGTTGCCAATTTCCAGAAATATATTGATAAACTTAAAAAGACAAGGCCAAACCTTATCATTGCCGGCGATTATAATATCTGTCATAAGCCTATTGATATACATAACCCTATTAGCAATGCCAATTCATCGGGTTTTTTGCCTGAAGAAAGGGAATGGTTAGATGGCTTTATGAAATCGGGCTTTACAGATTCGTTAAGGCAGTTCAATAAAGAAGCTCATCAATATACATGGTGGAGCTTCAGGGCAAATTCAAGGGCGAACAACAAAGGTTGGCGGATAGATTACCATTTGGTGAGCGAACCTATGGCAAAAGCTTTAAAAAGGGCAGTAATTATGCCAGAAGCAAAACATTCTGATCATTGCCCAATGCTAATTGAAGTTGACTTTTAGCGCTGTTTTTTTTAGTCTGTTACCGTAATTAATAATAAACCCCAATGTTATTTAATTCGTTTCAGTTTTTTATTTTTTTCCCTGTAGTTACTTTTATTTTTTTCCTGCTTCCGCATAAATTGCGCTGGCTGCATCTCCTTATTGCCAGTTGCGTTTTCTATATGGCGTTCATACCTGTTTACATACTTATACTGCTATTCACCATTATAATTGACTATGTGGCCGGTATGTTGATTGAAAATGCGGAGGGTGTAAGGCGTAAATGTTTTTTAATATTGAGTATTATAGCCAATGTTGGTGTATTGGCGGTATTTAAGTATTATAATTTTTTTGCCGACAATATAAACTCGCTACTACAGGGGCTTCATATTAATGCGCATCCAATACCATTTTTAACTATCCTGCTTCCTTTAGGGCTGTCGTTTCATACATTTCAGGCTATGAGTTATACTATTGAAGTGTATCGCGGCAACCAAAAAGCCGAAAAGCATTTTGGCATTTATGCTTTATATGTAATGTTTTATCCTCAGTTGGTTGCAGGCCCTATAGAACGGCCCCAAAACCTGTTACATCAATTTCGTGAAAAGCATTATTTTGAACCCGGTAGAGTAACGGATGGCTTAAGGCTTATGTTATGGGGAATGTTTAAAAAAGTTGTTATTGCCGACAGGATAGCTGTTCTTACAGGTCCTGTTTTTAATGATCCGCATAACTATCCTCCAATAACATTATTCCTGGCTGTAATC
>JABCZW010000068.1:8898-10869 GCA_013289475.1 Bacteroidota bacterium | reverse complement strand
CCGAGCTAATTAAAACCCTGCTTTAATGCAGGGTTTTAATTTTACATATAGTTTTGTTGCCGAACATATTCCAAATCTTCAGAGTGGATTTATTCAAACAAAAGATAAGCTCAACAATATCAGTTAGTAACGCTGAAATGCAGCAGATACTTTCAACTTTTAAATGCACTGTAGTTAAGAGGGGAGAGAAGTTGATTAAAGAAAATACAATCTGTAACCAATATTACTTTTTAGAGGAAGGCTTATTGCGATTTGTTTACCATACCAAAGACATTGAAGAAACTTCATGGGTTATATTCGAGGGTAATTTTTTTACTGAAATGGTGAGCTTGAAGAGTAAAAAACCGACAATTATGAGCCTCGAGGCTTTGGAGCCATCGGTCGTTTTATCGATAAGCGAAGCCAACATGGAGGCGCTTTGTGAAAAGGTAAAATCTTTTGAAAAGTATTTACGGCTTACATGGGAAGAAAACCTTTACCAGTTGCTTCAAATGAAATTGTTGCAGCAATTTACCTCGGCAAAAGAAAGGTACGAAATGCTTATTAAAGATAAGCGGTTTAGCCAGCGCATACCACAAAAATATCTTGCCTCAATATTGGGTATAACTCCCTATTCGCTAAGCAGGCTAAGGAACCAAAAGAATTAGTCATTTCTTGCCATTTGGCAATCAATTATTGCCATGTGTTGAAATATCTTTGTGAAAGATTATTTCATCATGCAAGACATTCTTTTTAAAATAGCCCTTATTACAGCTACTTCTCTTACTGGCTTGCTTTGCGGAGCATCGCTCGATCAGTCGATTAAACAATTGCCTGCACGCCACAGTATAGGAGTAAAAGCGTTTTCGGAATACGCTAAGGCCGCTGACTTAAAAAACGGAGTCCTTTGGTACGCAATTTTAGGTGTTGGGGCGGCACTGTCTTCTATAATTACGGCAATACTGGCATGGCATTTTAATGTAAATGGGTATTCATTACCAATATATCTGGGTGCTGTTTTTGCTATTTGTCATAGTGTATGCACTTCATTGGCTGCACCAACTTATCATAGCCAGAAAAAAACTCAGGATGAAGAAGCGTTAAGAAAGATGTTCAATAAATTTGAAAGGATACAAACCTTCCGATCGGCTTTTATTGCCCTCAATTTTGCCTGTTATATATGGGTATTTATAATGCTGCTTTAAATGAAAAAAGTATTAAGGAGTATACTTTGTAGCCTGGCTGCTTTGTTTATCGTGCTATGTTTCTCATTCAAAATTCCTGTTACCGGCAAAAAGGGAAACTTAAAAGTTATTGCAATCTGTATTCGTAACAATAAAGGGCAAATCGGTTTTTGCCTGTTTAAAAAAAGTGATGGATTCCCAAATCACCCCGATAAAGCCCTTTTAACAGCTTATGTAAAGGTTAATGGAAGCATTTCTTCATATACTTTTATGGGTATTGATACCGGAATGTATGCCGTTAGCGTATTTCATGACGAGAACAGCGATAAGGTAGTTAATTCGAATTTTATTGGAATACCTACTGAAGGGATTGGTGTGTCAAATAATGTAAAAGGGCACTTTGGTCCGCCAAAATTTGATGATGCAAAGTTTGATTTTAACCAGGCCGGTGAAACAATTACCATCGCAATTAATTAATTATTTATAAAAGCCATGTTTGAAGGAACTCCATTTATTGCAGACGGGTTACATATTCCTTCTGATAACCCTGTTTTTCTGACAATCCTTGCAGTGCATATCGTATCTGCTTTTATTTGTGTTATAGCAGGTATTGTAGCCATGTTTGTAAAAAAGCAGCCCGGTATTCACCCTAAGGCAGGCATTATTTACTACTGGTCGTTGTTAGCCGTTTTTATAACGGTAACTATTATTGCAATTGGTCGGTGGACAGAAGATTATTACCTGTTTATTCTGGGGTTTATTTCTTTTGGGTCTGCGTTTACGGCAAGGCTTGCTGTAAGAGGCAAAT
>JABCZW010000068.1:0-8888 GCA_013289475.1 Bacteroidota bacterium | reverse complement strand
ATGGAGCATTATTCACATCACCTGCATGGGCTTCTCATACATTATTCTCATAACATCATTTTATGTCGACAATGGAAAATTCTTACCCATATGGAAAGATTTTTCTCCTATTGTTTACTGGTTGTTTCCTTCGGTGATAGGTGTTCCAATTTTAATAAGAACGCTTTTGCGTCATCCCTTGTCAAGAAACTATTTTAAAAAGGGTTAATTGCTTTGAGCGATTATTCTTTTGCGTATTCGCGAATAATTCTGCTTTAATCTTTTCAAAGTTCCAGTCATTAACTTCACCTATTTTATTAATGTGCTGCAACACTTTTAAAAACCTGATAAACTTTCTATGGTCCCTGAAGTTGCTGTCTTCACTACCTACAGCAGTTATTCCCTCCATAAAAAATAATAACCCTTCATTTTCAGTCATCTCAATCCTGTTTTTTAAAATGATACCGGTGGCGCTTAAGTCATTTAAATGGGGGTACTCACTGATAAGGGCATTCTGGAAATTGGATAACTGCCTGGCTTTAAAAGATACTTTCTTCCAGGTAATATCAGTATCAGGGCCATTCACCTTTACTATGCCGGCAAGTATTATTTTTTCGCCCATACCTGTAGATTTTATAAATCGCCTAAAACGATTTTTCGGACAGCAAGGTTGCGAAAATCGATGGGATTATGAAAGAATTTCGTTAAGCTATTTGAAAAAATAGCTCAACAAGTTTTTTTAATCGTTGGAAGTTGAAGCCTTGTACAGGGACAAATTACTCACCCTGCCCTCTCTACAATAGAGAGGGTTAATTTGGATTTGGCTTTTAAACCCCGACATAAATGCCGGGACTATTAACATTATCCACTTCCAGGGGATTCCTATTGCTGACCTTTTAGAAATGTGGTAAACAAAACAAGTCCTGTGTAGCGGCCAAACTAAACGCTGTGTGAGGTCCGCTGTATGGCGGACGCGAGTTCGTTTAGTTAAGCGGAGAAGGACGTGGTTTTGTCCACATTTCTAAGCAGTCTTGACCTTTTGTTTCTTTTGTGTCAAGACAAAAGAATTAAGAAAAAATGTTCGGAGGTTTTAAAACGTCAACCTTACTCCCAATAAGAAGTTGAAGCGCTGTGTAGGGTAGTTATCCCACTGGTAATATGCCGTACTGGCAAGGTTGTTCAGGTGCAAAAAGGCAGTAAGGAACTTGTTGTACTTATAATCAACCCCAAGGTTTAAATCGGGGTAGCCATCAAGCTGTTTTGCAGTCATTATACCATCAACCATTTCGGGTGCATATTGTTGGTTAACATAAAACACTTCAGCTTTAACTATGTATTTTTTCAGAATTGTATACTCGCCTAACAGGTTAACTTTAAGGGTAGGGTGGTACCATACCTGCAACTGGGCCGATGGTACATAGCTAAAATAATCACCACCAAGTATAAAGCGTATATCATCTTTTACCTGGTAGCTAATATCAAGATGAACATTGGTTACCTGCACATTGTCATACACCACGGTAAAGCGGTTGCGGAGCAGTTCCAGCGTATCGGTAATGAACAAAGGCATGTTCTTTATTTGCGACTGTGATGCATTTACGTCATAAGTAATCTGGTTGGTAATGCTACCGGTAAACCCTCCGTAAAGGTGGTACATGGTTCTGGTATACTGATTGTTTAACGTATCCTGTACAAATGGGTTGGTAGTCGACAGGCTTTTATAGCTGTTGTATTGCTTGTCTCCGTCAATACCGGCATAAATAATAAGCGCATTATCGGCTATATGGTAACGGGCAAGCAGGTCTGGGAAAACATCGGTACCGCCATTAACTGCATCTAAATATGCTTTCAAGCCTATGCGGGCATCCCAATGCTTACCATTACCCGAAAAGTAAGGGTTAAAGCCCAGGTTCCAGGCACGGTCACCAAAGGTAGATTGTAGCCTGTCGCCTGAAGTAACATCATTAAAATATTGGGCAAAGAGTTTTACATCAATTTGTTGCTTTTGTATGTACGTATACAAGTGCATACTATAGTCAACATTATTTTCTACTGCATTGTGCACATCGCTATAGTTGTAATAACTCAAACGTGTAGTATGGTTAATTTTACTTGAATCTTTATAATGGCTGCTATATTGCAATGCCCCGTCGAATAAGTTGTAACGCTCACGGGTAACGTCGTTCGATGGAATATTCTCAAGACTATCCTTCATGGTATTATAACCATAATCGTGTACAACACGCTCAGCATAATCGGCTTGGGCAGTAAGCGTTCCGTTGGTCATGAATTTCTTGGCAAACAGGTTAACATCGTTATTGGCAAAAGTGCTTAGCCCGTAATTAGTGGCTGTGTAGGTAGATGATAAGTGATTAAGATGTATGCCATAATCCCAATCGCGCGAACGGATTGAATTAAAGAAGTATTCGAGGTAAGCAGTATTGTAATTACCACCGCCCAGATTTAACATAGAGTGTTGCTGGTTATCGAGCGGTTCACCCTTTAATTGTACAGGCTTTAAAGCATCAGGGGTGTAAGTGGTAGGAAACTGGTTGCCTATAGTGGTATAATCTACCTTGCGCGACGGTTTAACTGTATCGGCAATAGCAGGGTTGCTGTTTATTTTAGCTCCGTTACTAATGTTGGCATTGGCCTGTTCTACAACCCGGTACTCAATAGTGTCAATATTTTTATGTTGGGCCTGGCAGTTGAAAGTTATAAAGTTCATAAAGCAAAAAGTAACACCAATAGCTATAGGTACTGACTTTATAAACTTTCCGACTTTATAAACTTTATGAACTTCTTTTTTGCTCATTGGCTTATTGTTTGAACAGTTCATTATTCTTAGTGCTATCGCTCGAGAACGGTATAACCATATCTTGCTGAATTGGTTTTGGCATAGCGCTCTTTTCTTTATCCTTCAAGGTATTTAGTTTACGCTTGGCCATATTTACGTTCGTGGTATCGCTGGCGTTGTCAATTACCGTATTTAGGGTTTGCCTTGCCTGGAAATCATCATGTGCAGCCACATAATCATCCGATAACAATATCAATCCTTTAGCCATCCATGTAGGGTACGATGGTTCCTGGTTCACCAGGTCGAAGACTGTTTTTTCTGATGTTGGTATTTCGCCTTTCAGGTATTCTATATAAGCCACATTGTATTTCGATTCGGCTTCCATTTCACTATTGGTAAGTAGTATTACACGCTTAAAGTTCTCTTCCGATGAATCATATACTTCCTTTTGAAAGAATGATTTTGCCTTCAGGAAATCAGCCTCAGCATATACCTGTTTATCTAATTGCGCAGTAATTAAAACAGTATCTGATGAACCGATAGTGGCATCATATTTCTTCAGTAAGAAGTTGCAGCGCATTTTACCAATACGCGCTCCTGTTAAGTTGGCGGGGAACTGTGCAATTGGCGCAAGCTCGTTAAAGTAATTAAGCGCATCAGCATAGTTCTTTTTGTCATAAGCAATGCGTGATGCTTTGGCTAATGCTGTTTCGGTATAATAGCTCTTAGGTAACCTAACTACGTATACGTAGTCAACATAAGCGCTGTCGTAGCTCTTGTTCTTGTAAAGGCATTCAGCCCTGTAAAAACGTGCCTCGCCTGAAAATACACCTTGTGGGAACCTCTGTAAGTAATTAGCAACGTCAGGCACAACCTTTGTGTAGCTCTCCGCCAGGTATTCTGATTTTATTACTGAGAAAGTGGTAGAATCTAATACGGCTTGTGAAAGATTTACACCATGCGCTTTGTAGTAGTCTTCCATCTCTTTCACTTGCCCGGTTGATGTATATAGCATCTTAATATGGTTCAAAGCTTCCACTCCGTCCGATGAATTTTTATCTCTTGTAACTACCTGGTCCCATTCTGTTTTGGCATTATCGTTCTTGCCCTGGTTAAAGTATATCATACCCTTTTGCAACAGGCAATGGTTGGTATACTGGCTGTTAGGGTAGGTGTCGAGCACTTGCTGGTACTCTGCCAATGCCTGGTCAGCCTGGTCGTGAAGGAAGTATGTATTAGCCAGCTCTACCATAGCAGCAGGGCGGTAGCTACTCTTAGGATATTGTTTTAAAAAATCTTCGAGGGTGGAGATTTTTTCAGGCAGGTTGTGCATTACGCCCAATGCAAGTGCTTTTTGGTAAGCTGAATAATCCATGTCATATACATTCAGTTCAATGTTTTTGGTATAATATGGTACACTCGATTCAAAATCTCTGCGGACAAAATAGCTATCGCCAATACGGTTATAGGCATCGCTCAGTCTTTTTTTATCCGTTGTTTCTTTATCCGCATATTTACGGAAAGCTATATTGGCCTCTTCATAATCTTTCAGTGCAAAGTTGGCATAACCAATACCATATTCCGACAGTGCATATTCAGGTGTGTTGAATGCTTCCGGTTGGTCCATGTATTTAGTGTAGGCGTCAATAGCATCCTTATATTTCTTTTCGCGGAATAATGCTTCAGCTTTCCAATAATAAGCCTGCAAGTGCAGTTTTTGGTCGAAGTTGTATTTGAGCGAATTATCGAAATAAGTAGCTGCCAGTGGCATATTATTATTGTTGAACAAATCTACACCGCGGTAATAGGTAAGCCTTTGGTAAACCGATTGCAATTGACTATCCCAATTCTTTATCTTTTCAAGTGATTCTAATGCTGCCGGGTAATTGCGCGTGCCCAAATAAACATTCACTAAGTAACGGTACACTTCTTCTTTATGCGGAGAATTAGGGTAGTCGGTAAGGTATTCGTTAAATGCCTGTATAGCTTCATTAAAAGGATCGAAGGCAATTTCGTAGGACAGTTTTGCATAGTTAAACAGTGCATCTTCCTTCAGTTTCGGGTCATAATTCATTTTATAAACGGCGTAGAACTCATTACTGGCCGATTGCTTGTTACCGGTTTTAAGATAAGAACAAGCTAAGTAGTAGAGCGCATTTTGGGCAAGTGAATCTTTGCCATAAGCGGCATTCTGAAACCATGGAATAGCTTCCTTATATTTTGAGCCTGCATAATAACAGTAAGCCAGTTCGTATGCTTCTGTTTCCAGTAAGCTACCGCCATTCGAGAATTTGATGTAATAAGGAATAGCATCGGAATACTTAGCAAGGTGATAGTAGGATTCTGCAATTAGTTTGTAGGTTTGGTAAGCATTGAACAATGCATCAGGCTTTTTAGCCGAGTCTATAAGCGGAATAACAGCTTCTGGGACTTTATCGTAGGCGCCCTGCAAATAATAAAGCTGTGCTATATAATATGGTACTACAGAACTAAAGCGGGCATCATGTTTAAGTGTAACAAAGCTGTTTATAGCAGTTTGGTAGTTCTTTTGCTTGTAAGCAATATAACCGTAATAATAATTTGCAGCAGGTGAATATGAGTTGCCGGCATCTTTTACTTCGGCAAAATCGGCCTTGGCGGAATCGTAATGATTTACGTAGAATGATGAATAGCCCCGTTTATAGTAAAATTCCTGCGATTCGTCCTTATCCAAATTAGCAGGTTCTACTTTGTAATACCATACCAAAGCATCTTTAAACTTGTGTTTGCGGTAAGCATAGTTACCCAGTAAAAAGTCAACCTTTTTTACCTTAGGGCTTTGCGGGTGCATTTCAATAAAGCCCATCATACGCCTTTCAGCATCATCGTGGAACAGGTACATGGAGCAAACCGCTGAATAATAGTCAGCGTTTATCTTCATATTCGATTGGTCAGGGCAGTCTTTGGCAATTTGTTCGAACAAATGTTCTGCGGCTGAATAGCGCTGTGCATCAAACAGGTCGAGCGCCTTGTCGTAGCTCGCAGTAGGCTCAGTATACACCTGTGTTTGCTGCGAAAAACAACGTAAGGAGTACAAGCCGAATAAAAAAATAAGGGAAACGCGATACCGCATAAAACGGAACATATTTAAGTGAGCAAAGTTAAGAGTAGCCTACGCAAGGCTATTGGTGCATACTGAAAGTTTTCAACCTGTTCGTGTTGATAGACGCTGTTTCTATAAAGATAGATTTGTACTTTTACAACGCATTTTTACAATATGATTAAGAAACTGATTTTTATATTAACGCTGGTACTGTGTGTTATAGTATGTAAAGCGCAGGTGAGGCATAAAATGTTTGTAGGTTCAAATGACATGGGCCAGTATAAACTCAATATTATACCTATAAAGTACGATAGTACTGTTAGCGATATAACGATATTGAAATGTATTGATAGCTTGCCCGGCGGATATTTCCATTCTAAAATGTATAACCTGCTTTATGCCGACGATTCTACCCGCATGGCTATACAGGTTAATGAGGGCACTTATCTTTTCCATACAAGGTTTGAAGTAGTGGAGTATTATAAGAACGGAGCGATAAAGCGCAGAACGTATTATAACAAGCACGAAATGAAGTATTGGGAGTTTAGTTTATATGCTGATGCTTCACCCAAAGAAAAAGGCAAGTATAGAACTCATTTTCCTGAAGAACCACGTTTAAAATATCATAGCTTAAAAAAAGGCAAATGGCAATATTTTAATGCCGATGGAAATTTAGTTAAGAAGGAATGGTATGCAAAAGATGGTACAGTGAAAAGGACTAAGGAGTATAACCCACCTAAACGCAGCTTCACCACCATTATGAATCCCAAAAAGCCTAAAGGGAAGCCCTATGTTATTCAGTAGGTTTAGTAGCGTTTTTTTGTATCTTCGTAATACTATTCTAAACCTACCACCATTAAGAAGAATATTTCCATATTAGTTTGCCTTTTGCTTTTAGCAGGTACCGGCTTTGCCAAAAACAAAGACAGTATATGCCGGTCATTCTCAATAGTTATTCCGGATGCTTTTACGCCTAACGGAGATGGCCCCAATGATTCATTTCAAATTAAGGGGATGGGAATTGCCAGTTTTGAGGTTTGGGTGTTTGATAAAACAGGGAAACAAATATTCAATAGTACCGATATTAATAAACAATGGGGTGGAGAAATACAGGGGACTTTAAATCATGCTCAATGCGGTAAATACAGATATCAAATAAATGTTGTTTTCTCTTGCGGCTATAAGAATACCTATACTGGGGGCATTTGGCTTATAGATTAAGCCGTTGCCACAAATAAATATGCTCTATAATTGTATTAATTATTGGGTGTAATCCATTTTTTTTTACATTTGCACCTCCAAAAAAAATTTGGCCCGTTCGTCTAGGGGTCAGGACGCCAGGTTTTCATCCTGGAAACAGGGGTTCGATTCTCCTACGGGCTACCAAATTCAAAAACCTTGTAATGAATACATTACAAGGTTTTTTTGTGTATCACAAATAAAATTTTACATTTGAAATTATCAAAGCAGCCATATTGAGAAATATACCCCGCAATTCCTTTGTTTTAGAAGTCCTGTGTTTTTCATTTTGTATTTCTTCCATTGCGCAAAAAGATTCAGCCACTTCGTTTAAGATTGGAGGCTATGCCGATGTATATTATGCAGGTTATTCAGATTCATTAGGTCCCGGTAAATTGCAAAAGTTTCCGGCCATTTCGCCGCGCAGTAATAGTTTTGGAGTAAATGTGGCCCAGGCAACAATGCAATATAATTCTTACAGGCTCCGGTCGACAATAACATTGCAGGCAGGTGACCTGCCCAGTGCAGCATGGTCGCCGGTATATAATTTTATACAGGAGGCCAATGTGGGTGTAAGGCTTTCAAAAACGCTCTGGCTTGATGGAGGGTTTTTTAAAACGCATATTGGTACTGAATCGCTTTTGCCTAAAGATAATATAGCCAGTTCAGTTTCTATGATAACCTTTTTTGAACCCTGGTGGCAGGCTGGCGGACGGTTAACCTATACACCCAATGAGCGATTTCAAATAGCTTTATATGTGGTTGATGGGTATAACGAATTTGTAGCTGCTAATCGTAAAAAGGCAATTGGCCTTGCCATTAGTTATGCATTAGGTTTAAAAGGAAGTATAAGCTATAACAATTTTATAAGTGATAATACACCGGATAATTACCCTGTTGCTCATTCAAGATTTTTAAATAACCTGGTATTTAATTACGAGTTTTCTAAGAAGTTTAAGATACAAGCCGGTTTTGATTTTATAAGCCAGCAGCATTCAGTACTTTCCGATACAAATAAAACTGCATATATTTACAGTTATATACTTACCGCCAGGTATCAATTTGCAAAATCCTGGGGTATATATTCACGAGGCGAAAGGTATAACGATCCACAGGGATTTCTTTCGGGTGTAGTGGTTAATACAACTGGTAAACTCACAGGTTATATGATGAATGGACTAACTCTTGGATTGGAATATAAGGCTACTGATAATTCGTACATTCGGTTTGAGGGCAGGGAATTATATATGGCGAGCGGTGAAGATTTATTTTATACTGACGGTAAATATGTGAACAAGCGGGGAGAGGTTATGGTAACAATGGGTATATGGTTTTAATGCAATAATTAATAACAATAAACTAAAAACTACAACACATGAGTACAGCATTCGACACGGGAACAATTGGCTTTATGCTTTTAGCTACAAGCCTTGTTATGTTAATGACTCCGGGTTTGGCTTTCTTTTATGGCGGCCTTGCCGGAAAGCGGAACATACTTGGTATTATGATACAAAGTTTTGTATCAATGGGTATTACTACCATTATGTGGTTTATATGCGGCTATTCGCTTTGCTTTAGTGGCGATGCTTTAGGCGGAGTAATTGGTAACCTGGATAAAGCATTTATGCATGGTGTTAATTTAAATACACCTTTCCCGCAAAACGGAAAGATGCCCGAGTTTGTGTTTATTGCCTACCAGATGATGTTCGCCATTATTACCCCAGCCCTTATTACCGGTGCGTTTGTAAACAGGGTAACATTTAAATCATATTTGTTGTTTTTAGTTTTATG
>JABCZW010000067.1 GCA_013289475.1 Bacteroidota bacterium | reverse complement strand
ACTTACTTCCCGATACAGAGATGCATTTGAAACATCCAATGCGTACAATAGTTTCCTTAAAAGTAATAACCACCTCGACAGGCTGCCATTTGCCAATATGCTTAAAGCAATATTGTATATAAATGCTTTGCCGCTCACCTTTAAGTTGGAACCCGAATATTTGCATGAACAGGCCGATGAATATATAAAGCAGGTTAAAAAACAAGCCAGCATAGAACTTACATTGGCACAAGCTTTGTTCATTAAGGCACAATTATACATTGTTCAGAATAAATACGATAAAGCAAATGCATTATTAAAGAAACCGGAAGTTAAAAAACTGCTTAACGAATTGAAAATTGCCGATTTGATAGATGAACTGGTTGAAGTATTAGCGAAAGCTGGAGGAAAAGAAAAATTGAGCGAACTCCATAAAAAGGTGCAACAAAGGAAACTGAAAGCATCTAATTCTGATGAGTTTAAGGAGTTTTACTGGATAATCAATCATATTGCTTTTAGGCAGAAGACAGGAAAGCAAACGGAGTAAGATTCATCTCTTGTCATTCCGAGTGTAGCGTAGCGAAATGAGGAATCCTACTGCTATGGTATGTAATAATTAAAGTTATTGCTGCCATAATTATTCGCAATTTTGCAATATGAGCATAGGCCACATATTCTACAGCACTTTTGCAAATAAATGCCCCCGCTGTCATGCGGCTAAGGTGTTTGAAAACAATAACCCATATAGCTTTAAAAATGGCCTTACTATGTTTAAGCATTGTGCATCGTGCGGACTGAAGTACGAACGTGAGGTAGGTTATTTTTACGGTTCTTTTTATGTTTCGTATGCCTTGCAGACTGCCCTGGTAACATTATTTTACCTGCTCAATATATACTGGCTTAAAATGGACTCGCTCACACTTGTGTTTATTATTATCGGTTTGGCAGTCGGGCTCTTTCCTATTACCTTCCGCTGGTCGCGCATTATGTGGATTGCCTTTTTTACCAAGTACGAACCCGACTACAAGGGCCATGCATGGGAGGACGAGAAGAAGTAGGGCATAGGTAAGTTTTCTTTTATTGCTTACATTTGTTTACAAAACCAACCCCTTCACAATGAGAGTTTTTACTTTGCTCTTATTATTTCCACTTACTATTTTTGCCGGCGATAAAAAATTGGGGCAACATGCCAATATTGTCACTAACGGTTTTATAGAGAACAAGGGCCAGGTTGTTAACCAGGAATTTAAACCCAATCCTGCAGTGAAATACCTTCTATGCCATCGTGGGTTTAATGTGCAATTAAGGCAAACAGGTTTTAGTTACGATACTTATACTGAAAAGAAAGATACATCGGTATTGCCTGCTAAGGATAATATACTGTTGCATAAAGCCAGGTTAATGGAGGGGCCCCTTCGGCGTTATCATAGGGTTGATGTGGAATTGTTGGATTGTAATAACCATGCCGATATAGTTACCTCGGGTGAATCGGCAACATACTTTAATTATTTTACAACAGGTACCCCGCAAGGCGGAATAAGTAATATACACTGCTACGAAAGTGTGATGTATAAAAATATATATCCGCATATTGATTTAGAGTTTCAATCTGCAAATGGTAAAAACAAACAGGTGGAATATGATTTTATATTACACCCGGGGGCAAATGTTAACGATATTAAACTTGCCTATAAGGGGATGAGTAGCGTTAACCTGCAAGATGGCCATATTAACGTTAAAGTTTCATCTGGGACGTTTTCTGAAAGCATACCATCAAGTTATTTCAGACAATCGGGTTCACAGGTAAAGGTTTCATACAAAGCCCTGGGTAATAATACTTTTTCATTTTCATTACCACAAAATATTGTTGTTACAAGCGATTTAATAATAGACCCTACTACATTATGCCTCGACTGGAGCACATACTATGGTGGTTCAGGTGATGATTTTGCTTATGCTATTGCGCTTGATTCTATTGATAATATATATGTTGCGGGTGGCACAGTTAGCCCTAATAATATTGCAACTACCGGATCATTCGATACCGTATTTTCAAAAGCATGGGTTGATGGCTACATTGGCAAGTTTGATTCAACAGGCTCAAAGCTTTTATGGGGAACCTATTATGGCGGAGGCCCGGGGAATGTTGATATTTCAGGTTTAGTGCTCGATGCCGGTGATAATATATATGTTACAGGTTGTTCTCAATTCTCCCCGAGTACTGTTACTCCGGGTGCATACAAAACAAATTATACAGGCGGAACAGGTTATAACGCTATGGTGGCTAAATTCAATTCTACGGGTACTGCTTTATTGTGGGGCACTTATTATGGCGGTAACGGACCCGAGATAAGCTATGGTATTGCTATTGATAGCGGACATAATGTATATATTACAGGTTATACATACAGCACTAAAGGAATAGCAACGGCGGGTGCATATGATACGGTTTGCGGTGGAGTGGCCGATGTGTTTGTGGCAAAATTTAATCCTACCGGTTCTAAATTGCTATGGGGTACTTATTATGGCGGAACAGGTTACGATGCTGCCTACAGCATTGCTCTCGATAGTAATAATAATGCTTATATAACCGGGCAAACAGCCAGCAAAACAGGTATTTCCACTGCAGGTAGTTATCAGCCTGTTTTTGGCGGGAATATAGATGCATTTGTTGCTAAATTTAATTCAACCGGCTCTAAATTATTATCGGGTACATATTATGGCGGAACGGCAACTGATGAGGGCTCGTCACTCATTCTCGATAAAAACAATAATATCTATATCAATGGCATAAGTTCCAGCACGGCGGGTATTGCAACTGCCGGGGCTTATCAAATAACCTGTGGCGGCGGGTATGATGCTTTTACCGCCAAGTTTAACAACACGGGCACTAACTTGTTATGGGGTACTTATTTTGGCGGCACAGGAAATGATGAAGGTGGCGGCATTGCCCTGGATGGGTATAGTAATGTATGGGAAACGGGGTTAACCAGCAGCACATCAAATATTGCAACTCCGGGTACATATCAGGCAGCTTACGGTGGAGGCTCTTTCGATGCTTATGTAGCCAGGTTCAACCCCAATGTTTCTTCACTAATGGCTGCTACATATTACGGAGATACAGGAACAGATGAGGGGTTGATCATGGCTATCGATTCAAAGATCAATGTTTTTATTGCCGGTACAACATCCAGTGTTTCTCATTTTGCAACACCCGGCGCTTATCAAACCACGTATGGCGGTGGTGGCTATGACGCATACATAGCCAGGTTTGGCTGCAACTGCGATTTTACATCCTTGCTTATAGGCGCTAATAAATATACAATTTGTGTTGGCGATACATTAACACTTTCTGCAACTCCAATCGGAAGCACCTCAATTAAATACTTATGGTCACCGGGCGGACAAATAAGTTCTTCTATACATATTTCGCCGGCCATTACATCTACTTATTCTGTTACTGCTTTAGATACAATTGGCCATTGTGTAGAGTCGGGGAGTGTTATCATTACTGTTAACCCAATTCCCAAAGCTGTAATAACAGGTAACAATATTATATGCCAGGGAAATTATACCACACTTACTGCTTCGGGCGGAACAACTTATTTATGGAATACGGGAGCAAGTACAAACACTATCACGGCCACACCCAATTTAACTACAACATATAGCGTGGTAGTTACTCAAAATGGTTGCAGTGATTCGATAAATGATAAAGTTATAGTTAACCCAACACCTACTTTAACAGCATGTTGCGATACCACAATTTTGTTCGGCAGCGGAGCTCAGCTTACCTCATCGGGTGGTGGAACATATTTGTGGGCTCCTTCTAACGGATTGAATTGTAATACTTGCTCTAATACTGTTGCATCGCCAAATTCAAATACTACCTATACATTAACAGTAACCAGCGACAGCGGTTGCTCCACTTCCACTACAATTACCATTGATGTTGTATGCGGCACAGTTTTTATCCCCGAAGCATTTTCACCAAACGGTGATGGACAGAATGATGTGCTGTATGTTCGTGGAGATTGTATTAAAACAATGCAGTTTGATGTGTTCGACCGATGGGGCAACCGTGTATTTGAAACTACCGATAAAAACATTGGCTGGAATGGAATGTATAAGGGTGAAGCTATGAATACCGGTTCGTATGTTTATTCTGTCACTGCTACTATGTATGATGGTACTACATTTACTAAAAAAGGTAATGTTGCTTTGGTGAGGTAAGTTTTCTTTTATTAATTACATTTGTTAGTAAAATACCATTGTATTGAAGCCACTACTTACATTAAGCATATTGTTTTGTTTGTTCTCGGTTAGCAGTAGTGCCCAAAATTGGACATGGGTGCAACAAGGTGTAGACAGTGCCAATTATGGATTAGGAGACCCTTATGGCGTAGCTACCGATAATGCAGGTAATATATTTGAAACGGGAGAATTTGAGCAAAGTGTTTATTTTGGTTCAAGTGAAGTTACTACACATATTTTCTCAGCTTTTGGTGGCGATGTTTATTTAGTAAAATACGATGCAAACGGGAATGTGCTATGGGCAAGAAACGCCATAGTGCTTGGCGAGTATTGCTATGGAATGGGATATGCTGTTGCCACTGATAAAGCCGGAGATGCTTATATTACAGGAATATTTCAGGATACAATTAACTTCGGAGGGCATGCTTTGATAAGTAACGGATATACTTCCCAGGGAGATGTTTTCCTTGTAAAGTATGATGCTAATGGTAATGTAGTATGGACAGACTGCGGTAAATTATCGGGCTCACAAAGTAAAAGCTATGGTAATGCCGTAACCGTAGATGCCTTTGGCAATATATATGTTGTGGGCATGTTCCTCGATCAGATGTCAATAGGTGCTAATAGTTTAAATACGGGTTTTACTAATAACGATGGTTTTATTGCTAAATATAGTCCCGGTGGATCAGTAATTTGGGTAAAAACTTGCCAGTTGGTAAATTCTGCCAGTAGTGCCGATTTTTACGGAGTTTCGACAGATGCAGCCGGCAATGTATATATAGCAGGTAGTTATTCAGGCTCTGTTACCCTTGGCGTACATACATTAGCTAATAGTAATAATGGGGGGATTTTATGGGCCAAATACGATTCTTCAGGCACTGTATTGTGGGCAAAAAATGCCGCTGTTGGTGCCGGTAATAATTCAAATGCTGCTACTGCATTAACAATTGATGGTGCAGGAAATCTATATATGTCAGGGTCTTTCCAGGGCAGTATTTTTGTTGGGCCGTATAGTTTAGTTGATATTAGTAGTATAACCGATAATGCTTTTATCGCAAAATTTAATCCATCGGGCAATATAGTATGGGCGCAAAATGCAAAAATACCGGCTTCGGTATCTTCAGTTAATTCTTTCAGCAGCCTTTCATTAGCTGCTGATAAATGGGAGAATATTTATATGAGTGGAATGTTCAATGATTCTGTATCCTTTGGATCTGTCAACTTAGGTTCTGGTACATATAATCCTTCCTTCATATTTAAATTTGATTCAGCAGGTAATGCTTTGTGCGGCACTTTTGTTACCAACGGAAATGATGATGGATATGGACTGGCCGCTGACCCAACAGGGCCCAATGTATATTTTACAAGTGATGCTTATCAAACGTGCTATTTTGGGGGTTCTTATTATTATGGAATTGGTGATGAATGGGCCTTTCTTGGTAAATGGACATGCGGAGGCTGTACCATTTTGCCGGCTATTACAGGCGATACTGCTATTTGCAGCGGACAATCTGTTACACTTGTTGCGAGTGGTGGTACAAGTTATGTTTGGAGTAATGGAGATACAACCAGTTCTATAACCATAGCACCAGCCAGCACCATAACCTATAATGTTACTGTTAATGATTCAGTATGTACAGCTAATACAAGCCATAGCATAACTGTTTATCAGCCGCCGATACCATCGGTGAGTGCAATGCAGACTATATGTAAAGGTGGTTCTGTTGCGCTTAGTAGCGGAGGCGGAAGCAGGTATAACTGGATTCCGCCAACTGGACTAAGTTCCGCTTCTGTTGCCGACCCAATTGCAAACCCTTTGTCAACAACAACATATACTGTTAGTATAATTAATGGGCAGTGTATTGTAAAAGATAGTGTTGTAGTTATTGTTAATAATGCGCCTGTTACAAATGTTTGCTGCGATTCTGTTATCAGGGCAGGCCAAACAGTTCAGCTTACCTCATCGGGTGGCGGAACGTATTTGTGGGCTCCTTCTAACGGATTGAATTGTAATACTTGCTCCAACCCCGTTGCATCACCCAATACAAATACTACTTACACGTTAATAGTAACCAGCGACAGCGGTTGCTCCACATCAAGTACAATTACCATTGATGTTGTTTGCGGAACAGTTTTTATTCCTGAAGCCTTTTCACCCAACGGAGACGGACAGAACGATGTGCTGTATGTTCGCGGAGATTGTATAAAGACAATGCAGTTTGATGTGTTCGACCGATGGGGCAACCGCGTATTTGAAACCAGCGATAAAAACATTGGCTGGAACGGAATGTATAAAGGCGATGCCATGAACACAGGCTCCTATGTTTATTCTATCACTGCTACTATGTACGATGGAACTATAGTGTCTAAAAAAGGTAATGTGGCTTTGGTGAGGTAAATAAAAAAGGGCACGCTTTTCAGAATGCCCTTGTGTTTTTCTTTTCGTGTTAATCTTTAATGCTTAGGCACACCAATATTACTGTTGTAACCACCACCTTCAATAACTTTTCTCCACTTTTCGTAGTAGTCGGTCATTAGTGCTTTGTCCTTATCATCGGCTTTGGCCAAATTGGTTTTAAGCAACGATACATTCTCTAATTGCAAATTGGTAGGTGGTGCATCCTGGTAGCAAACTGCAACATAAACCTTGGTTATTTTTTCGCGCAGGCGCTCTTCATCGGCAAATAATGATGTTTGTTTTACCGCCATCAATGTTCCTTTGAAAGTCTTTAAACTATCAAGGAAAGCAGCAGCTTTTTTGTTGCCCTTGTTATTATCTACATAATTCTTTACGCTGTCAATAACAGTGTTCAAATGATCAACCAATGTAGCAAGTTCTTCGTGCATTTGCATACACTTCATAGCTGCATCATATTGTGCCTGGCGGTCAGCATCACTCATTTTATCGTTAGGGTCGGCAATAACTTTTAATTGCTCATCATATTCCTTATCACCTATAAAAAGTTTTGCAGTATAATCTCCGGGCAATACCATAGGGGCAATAAATCCGCCCTGGTCAACTTTACTTCCGCCACCGGCAGTTTTAGGTGGTTTCATACGCAAATCCCAGGTAACCATATTAAGGCCTTTACGTTTTTCAGCAGGAATTTCTTTTACCAAATTGCCTTTCGAATCGTAAATTTTCAATGTAACATCGCTCGACATTACACGGCTCTTCAGGTAATACTCTATAGGAGGAATCTGGTCGGCGTTATCTGCTACCCAGCCATCGTGCTCAGGGAAACCACCTTCGTAATTACCAAATGTAAGCTTGATAGGTTTCATGGGAATCATATACACATCATTGCCTGCAATATCTTTTGTCATATTGCGGATAGGGGTAATGTTATCCACTATCATAATACCGCGGCCGTGTGTCGCAAGTATCAAATCGTTGGTACGTGGCTGTATTTGAATATCGCGCACCATGCAATAATCGGGTATATGGTTTTTCATGCGGAACCATGAAGCGCCACCATCGATTGTGCAGAACAAACCATGCTCGGTACCTAAGAACATTAAGTCCTTATTTACAAGGTCCTCGCGTATTTTATGCGCAAAGCCTGTAAACTCAGTGCTTTCAATTCTCTTCCATGTTTTACCAAGGTCGGTAGATTTGGCAAGGTATGTTTTGAAATCACCATACATATGGTTTTCGAAAGTTGCATATAATGTGTTCTTATCAAAACGCGATGGCTCAATGCTGCTTACCCATGCATGTTTCGGTATGCCGCATTTCCAAATGTTCTCTGCAACGTTTTTCCATGTTTTACCGGCATCGGTAGTAATTTGTATGTTACCATCATCGGTACCTGCGTAAATATAATTCTCATCAAGCGGGCTTTCAGCAACCGTAAATATGGTACAGTAGTTTTCAGCAGCAGTATTATCTGCGCTCAATCCACCCGATTCTTCCTGCTTCTGTTTGCTCTTATCATTGGTAGTCAGGTCAGGCGAAATACGTGCCCATGTGTGCCCCTGGTTGGTAGATTTATATAAATACTGGCACGACATATATAAGTTGTGCGGATTACCGGCACCTATATAAATAGGGCTGTTCCAGTTCCAACGCAATTTATCTTCCTTGTCAGTTTGTGTAGGGGCAATGTTAATGCTCAATCCTGTTTTAGTATCTACGCGTCCTGCTTCGCCACCTTGCGCTTCGGCATAAACGCTGCGGAAAGTATCGGTAGGATCGGGCTGTACCCAGAAACCATCGCCGCCATAAAGCGCGCGCCAGTCGCCGTTACTAACACCTCCGTACCATTGCGACGGGCCTACCCATGAACCATTATCTTGTAAGCCGCCATATACATTATAGGGTTCTTTGTTATCGTATTGCACGTGGTAAAATTGTCCCACAGGTAAGTTGGCAATAAATGTCCATGTAATGCCACGGTCGTTACTTAAAAATACTCCGCCGTCTGTTCCCAGCCAAATTTGGTTGGTGTACATTGGGTTTATCCAAATAGCATGGTGGTCACTATGTAACCATCCGCCTTCGTTGCTGGCATCGGTAAAAGAACGGCCTCCGTCATCGCTTATCGATAAGCCGAATGAAGGGCGGTAAACGCGTTTATCGTCTTTCGGGTCGAATGCCATACAACTGAAATAAAATGGACGAGCTTCAACATTTTGTGTTGCTGCCTGTTTGCTCCAGGTTTCTCCGCCATCAAAACTTACGAATAGCTTAGTGTCTTTTGCTTCAACAATTGCTAATAAGTGGTCAGGGTTCGATGGAGATAGGGTTACTGCAATACGGCCGAGAGTGCTGTCTTTTCTTTTTACATATACCTGTGCGCCATCTCTCATAACCAGGCTATCGCCAAGGAAAGATTTGTTAGGTATTTTTCTCCAGTGGTTTCCGCCATCGGTACTCTTATACATAGCGCTGCCCGGTCCGCCCGAATTAAAGGCGTAAGGGTAACGGCGAAACTGCCATGTGGTTGCAATAAGTATATCGGGGTTGTTAGGGTTCATTACTATATCGGCACAACCTGTTTTATTATCTATATACAATATCTTATCCCAGGTTTGGCCACCATCGGTACTCTTGTAAAGTCCGCGGCTTTTGCTGTCGCACCAAAGCGGGCCGGGTGCAGCAACGTAAATGGTTTTGTTGTTGGTAGGGTCAATTAATATTTTGCTGATGTGCTCGGTACTGTCAAGCCCGATCTTTTCCCAGTTGTCGCCACCATCGGTGGTTTTATAAAGTCCGTCGCCATAACTAACGCTGTTACGCATATTACTTTCTCCGCTGCCCACATAAACAGTGTTCATGTCCTTCTGGTCAATGGCAATAGCGCCAATGCTCATACAATATTTATCGAACACCGGTTTAAACGATGCCCCTGCATTGGTAGTTTTCCACACACCTCCGCCGGCAGTACCTATGTACAATGTTTTGCCTTCTTTGTCAACACCGCCAATAGATGTTATACGCCCGCTCATAGTGCCCGGCCCAAGCCAGCGCGCTTCCATAATGCTAAAGGTATATGAGTTTATCTGTTGTGCTTCACTAAGTGAAAAGTTAAAAACTAAAAGTGAAAAGCTGAAAACTAAAAGTAAATTTTTTTTGTTCATTTTTTTAATATTTTACTGTTGAAACTCGCATTGCTATTAATTCTTTTACAATCTGACTAAAAACTTTTGAATAATTTTTAATGTACCTTCCTTCACTTTTAGTTTTTCACTTTAAACTTTTCACTTATTTAATTGGCTTAAAAAGATTGTCGTTTATTTCGGTGTTTACTTTTACCAGGGTGTATTTAACATTTCCAATTTCCATAGGGAACACATAACCATCTGCAGTTTTTGTGTAGTTACTTAAATCGGTAGCCGATATGCTTACCCTGCCACCCATGCTCGATTTGGTGCGCACCCTCATTATGTAATGCGAATCGGGGTCGACGTAATAGGTTTTGGTAAGGCTGTCGTTTATTTTTTCTTCCAGCTTATATGCTTCAGTACCTTCAATTTCATCGGTACCCATATACTTTACTGTATAGCCTTTGGTTTTGTAGTTCACCAGCGGCCCTTCAATATCAAGGTTGGGCCTGTTCGATGCAACCGAAGAGGCAGTCATAGGTTCTATTGATTTGCGCCCGCGGGTAGGTAAGTAGTTCCAGCCCGAATCTTGCCTTACAATAGAAAAAGAGGTAATGCCGCTAAAAGTAGTTTCGGTACGCATGGCCTTTTTGTTTACCATCCACTTTTTAGTAATACGCTTGCTGCCGTTTATGTTTATCTCTCCTTCCATATATACATTATTAATGGAAGCCAATTTTTGGGCTCCACCCATAACGGTTATATAATTGTTTATTATTTCATCTGCAGTGTGTTTGTCGTCGTTAATTGCAATACGCACAAAACCCATAGAAACAACTGAAGTAGCAACAACTAAAGAAAGAAGTACAGGGAGCTTCATGAATTCTAATTAATTAATTTGATGATTTGGTAATATGGTCATTATCAAATCATCAAATTTTCTCATCATCAAATTGTTAGCGTGTAGGGCTGAATAATTTAGCGTCCATATCGGTATTAACCTTTATGCTGGTAAACTTTACAGTTCCGCCGCCGCCGCTATCGCCGCCGCCGCCCCAGCTCATCGGGAACACATATCCTTCAGCAGTCTTTTGGTAGTCGCTAAAATCTTCATTGGCCTCCTGTACCTTACCGTTAACGGTTTCCTTTACGTGTATGCGTATAACATAATACGATTCCGGATCTATATAATATGTCTGAGAAAGACTGTCGGTAATTTTCTCTTCTATCTT